>DAOLDN010000065.1:0-11556 GCA_035327385.1 Verrucomicrobiota bacterium
ACGCCTCGCGTATCATGTCGCCGATGCAACGAATCGAACCGCCGGACGCCCATCATCTGAGAGCCGCCATCGGCTGGCTCGAACTGGGATGTCGCGCCGACGCGCTGGCGGAACTGGATTTGATTTCCGACGCCCTTCAACTGCATCCCGACGTTCTGGAGGCGCGCTGGATCATTCTTGCCGAGGCAAAGAACTGGTCCGCAGCCCTCGAGATCGCGAGCCGGCTCGTTGAACGCGCGCCGGAAAGGGCTTCGGGCTGGCTGCATCGGGCCTACGCGTTGCGGCGCGCCCCTGGCGGAGGATTGGAAAAGGCATGGGACATTCTCAGATCCGCTGCGGACAAATTCTCCGGCGAGCCTGTCATCTGCTACAACCTTTCCTGCTACGCCTGCCAGTTGAACCGGCTGGACGAGGCGCGGGACTGGCTGAAACGCGCACTTCGGGTCGGCGGGAAGAACGACATCAAACGCATGGCGCTCGGCGACGAGGATTTGAAACCGTTGTGGAAGGAAATCGAGTCGCTTTGATCCCACCCGCCAATCACGCCGGGCGCGTGAACGGACGCGGGATCAAGACCGGCATCCCCGCTTTGGCGCGCGTTCGGAGCGTTTTGCGGTTCATAAAATGAAAAATCCGGACGCCGTGTTGTCTGTCGAAAACCTTCGCGTTATTCGCGACGGAACTGTGATTCTCGACGGCATCAACTGGCGTGTGGAGCGCGGTCAGCACTGGGCGATGCTCGGCGCGAACGGATCGGGGAAGACTTCGTTGCTCTCGGCGTTGACGGGCTATCTCATGCCCACCGGGGGCGAAATCCGTTTGCTGGGCCGCGCTTACGGACAGAGCGACTGGCGCGAGCTTCGCAAAAAAATCGGTCTGGTCAGTTCGTCCGTGCGGCAGATGATGGCCGATGAGGAACCGGCGCTGGAGACGGTCGTGAGCGGCAGATTCGCGATGATTGATCTGTGGGGACACGTTACAAGAGGCGACCGTGTCTCCGCCCTGCGGTTGCTGCGCCAGGTGGAATGTGAATACGTGGCGGACCGTCCATGGCGTGTGTTGTCGCAGGGTGAACGCCAGCGGGTGTTGGTGGCCCGCGCGTTGATGGCAAAGCCCGGACTGTTGATTCTTGACGAGCCATGCGCCGGTCTGGACCCCGCCGCCCGGGAACATTTTCTGCAGTTCCTTCAGCGCCTTGGCCGTCGCAGGAACGCTCCGACACTGGTGCTGGTGACGCATCACGTGGAGGAAATCATGCCGGTGTTTTCGCATGTGCTGATCTTGAAACACGGCCGGCTGCTGGCGGCGGGGACGAAGCGGGCGGCGCTCACTGGACGTCTGGTGTCGATCGCCTTGGACGCGAAAGCGAAGCTTGGAAATAGGGCAAATCGCTACACGCTGGCCGTGACGGCACGTTCCCGTGCTGTGATGTAAAACGGTTCAGCAGCGACGAGGAACATCGTCAGGGTCGCCGGTTTTTATTCTTCGCGAATCTGCTTTAACGGAACGCCCACGTTGACCTCGGCGGGTTTGACCCACACCAGAGTGACGCCGGGCGGCGCGGAAACCGTCACTCGTTTGCGCAGGCTGCGGGCGTATTCTATCTCCGTGAGATCAATCACCGGCTGGATGTCCCGCGGCTGCAAGGAAGCCATGATGTCCGGTCGTCCGCTGACTTCCAGGTCCACGGTTTGGGGGACGATTTCAAACTCGCGCACCTCGGCCGCCGCTGAAATGACGAGCACAGGCACCTGCGTGAAGGTCCGCGTCTGCCAGTCCCCGAGCACGCCCGTTTCGCGGGGCGCTTCCTGGCTGACGGTCCTGACGGTGAGCCAGATGATGACCGCCAGCGCCAGCGAGAAGATCTTCCAACCGATGTCCTTGGTGATGAGTTCGCGCATGGAAGCTGTTATTTAGCCGCGGTGCTGTCCTGGTTCGGCGTCTCATTTTTTGCGATCACGACCGGTTGCGGCGGCTGTCGGTCCGCCGTGAAGGAGCGAAGCCAGTTGAGGAACGTGCGCTCGCGGGCGCGCGGCAGCAGCACAGAACTCAAAAACGCCCTCAACGCTTCCAAAGTCACGCCGCGCACCAACTGTCCTTTGTAAGCGTGCGAAATCAATCCCGATTCCTCCGACACCACAACCACCGGCGCGTCCGTCTCCTCGGACAGCCCGATGGCCGCGCGATGGCGTGTGCCCAGCGATTTGTTCAGATCCTGACGTTGTGTCAGGGGAAAAATGCACGCGGCAAACGCGATGCGGTCGCCCTTGATGATGACGCCGCCGTCGTGGATGGCGTTGTTCGGGAAGAAAATCGTTTCCATCATTTCGGGAGTGGCCTCGCAGTCAATCTTGATGCCGGATTCGACGGCTTCCTGGAGGTTGATGTTCTGCTCGATGGCGATGAGCGCCCCGATCTTCACGTCGGCGAGCCGTTCACAGGTCTGGATGATGACCTCGATGCTCTCCCGTTGCTCGTGAACGGTGGAAACAAAACGCAGATTGCCCAGTTCGCCGAACAGTCTTCGCAGCTCCGGCTGGAAAATGACCAGCGCCCCGAAGGCGATGAACAACGACGCGCTGCCCAGCAGCCAGCGAAGCACGGTGAGGTTCAGCAGGACCGTGACGAGCGTCAACGCCAGCAGCAGCACCACGAATCCGATGACGACGGGCCAGCCGCGTGTGCCACGGACGAAGCGGGAAACGTAATAGATGCCCACCGCCAGGATGAGAATCTCCAGCGCGGGCCGCCACACGTTATTGAGTTGTTGCCACATCAAATGTTGAGCCGCGCCATCACGGCTTCGGTCATCCGCACCGCTTGGACTGTTTCCGCGACGTCGTGGGCGCGGATGATGTTTGCGCCGGCCTTGACCGCCAGACAAGCGCAGGCCAGCGAGCCTGGCAGCCGCGCGCCAACGTCCGCCCCGACCAGTTTCCCGATGAACGACTTGCGCGAAACGCCGACGAGCAACGGGCGCTCCGCCTTTGTAAAACCGCGCAAGCCCGCGAGCAACTGCAAATTGTGGTCGATTGTTTTTCCAAATCCGATGCCCGGGTCCAAAATCACGTGTTCCACCGCCACGCCAGCGGCAGCCAGGCGTTGCAGACGATCACTGAAAAAGCCCTTCAATTCGTCCACCACATTGTCGTAGGCGGGGGACGACTGCATCGTTTGAGGTGTGCCCTGCATGTGCATGCAGACATAGCCGACGCTCGTTTCGGCAACAACGCGCCACATTGCATCGTCGTCGCGGCCTGCGGCGACATCATTGACGATGCTTGCTCCTGCCTGGATTGCTGCGCGGGCGACGCCAGGTTTCATCGTGTCAATGGACAAGGGCACGTTGACGCGGGAGGCCAGTTGTTCGATGACGGGCAGGACGCGGCGCAGTTCCTCGGATTGATCCACGGGGGCGGCACCCGGGCGTGTGGATTCGCCTCCGATGTCGAGGATGTCTGCGCCTTGCTCCACCAGTTGCAGCGCGTGCGCCACCGCCCTGCCGGCATCCAGAAACTGGCCGCCATCACTGAATGAGTCGGGCGTGACGTTGACGACGCCCATGACCAGCGTCGGTCGCGGGAAACGAAATTCAAACTGGCGGCAGCGGAACATCATTCAAAAGTCCCATCTCCAGTCTGCCCGAAAGAGCCAGTCTCCATGGCCCAAGTGCAGCCGGGCACTTCGCTCCGGGCGGCTAAAATCTGGAGCGTCTCCAGAGGCGGGAGGTTGGAGCTTGGAGCTTTCACCGTTTCCGTTCGATGAGTTCGATCTCGTACCCCTCCGGCGCGTCAATGAACGCGAAGACCGTGCCCGTCGAGGTCGTGGTCGGGCCGTCAGAGAATTTCATTCCGTGTTTGGCGAGGTGTTTTTCAAACTCCTCCAGACTGTCCACCTCGAAGGCCAGATGTGTGAGGTCCGGCTGCACCCGCACCGATTCGCTGCCGGGGAAATAGCACAACTCAATGAGTTCCTCACTCTCGGGCGCCTTGACGAAGACCAGTTCCGAACCACGCGGGGATTTGTGGCGGCGGATCTCCTCAAGGCCGAGGATGTCGCGATAGAATTTGACGGTGCGTTCGAGGTCGTTCACCCGATAGCGGGTGTGAAGAAGTTTCGTTGCCAGACTCATGCCGCGAGCTTAACGCGACCACAGGTACAAGGCAAAGGGGCAAATCAACTCCGACGTCGCTATTGATGGCACGCCAGCCACAGTCGCCGGCATGCCGGGATTGTTGTCGCAACAAAAACCTCGGACAGCGTCAGAGCGCCGCAGCGACCAGATCGCCGACTTCACGTGTGCCGTAACCCATCTTGCCGGCGGCGAGCGATTTGATCTTGGTGTTGATGATGTTCACCACGGCGGCTTCGATGGCTTGCGCGGCCTTTGTTTCGCCGAGGGAATCGAGCATCAATCCGGCTGCGTTGATCGCCGCGATGGGATTGATGACATTCTGGCCGGTGTATTTGGGTGCGCTGCCGCCCATCGGCTCGAACATGGACGTGCCTTCAGGATTGATGTTGCCGCCGGCGGCCACGCCGAGGCCGCCCTGGATCATCGCCGCGAGGTCCGTGATGATGTCGCCGAACATGTTGTCGGTGACGATGACGTCAAACCATTCCGGGTTCTTGACGAACCACATGCAGATGGCGTCCACATGGGCGTAATCGGATTTGACCGTGGGATAGCCCGTTGCCATTTCCTGGAAACCGCGCCACCAGAGGTCGAACGCGTAGGTCAGCACGTTGGTCTTGCCGCAGAGCGTCAACTGCGCGGTCTTTCCGGCGGAAACGTCCTCCGGCTTCAACCCTTTCCACGGTTTTCCACCGCGTTGACGTTTGGCGAGTTCAAACGCGTATTTCAGGCAACGGTCCACGCCGCGCCGCGTGTTGATGGATTCCTGAACGGCCACTTCATTGGGTGTGCCCTTGAAAAGATTTCCGCCCGCGCCGGCGTAAAGGCCTTCGTTGTTCTCGCGCACGACGATAAAGTCCACGTGCTCCGGTCCTTTGTCCTTGAGCGGACAATCCTGCACGCGATACAGCTTCACGGGTCGCAGGTTGATGTATTGTTCCAGTTCGAAACGCAGCCGCAGAAGGATTCCCTTTTCGAGAATGCCGGGCTTGACCTGCGGATGGCCGACGGCACCGAGAAAGATCGCCTTGAACTTCCGCAGTTCGGTCACGGCGCTGTCCGGCAGCACTTCGCCGGTCTTGAGATAGCGTTCGCCGCCGAAATCGTATTGATGCCAGTTGAGCTTGAAGCCGAATTTCTTTGCGGCGGCCTCGGAAACTTTGAGTGCCTCGGCTGTGACTTCCGGCCCTGTGCCGTCGCCGCCGATGACTGCGATGTCGTAACTTTTCATGTGTATGATGTTTGCACCCGCGCCGTGGCGCAGGGAGTCGTGATGCTAAAGACTTCACCGCGTCTGGCAAACGGATTTTTGCGGCCGAACGCATTCAATGGGCTTGATGACCGGCTGCGACGCGTTCTGTTCCGGGCGTTTCCGGGCATTTGCGCGTCTCAAATTCCGGGAATAAAAGCTTGCCACAAGGCGTCTGGCCGCTATCTTTTGCGTCCTTTTATCTGAACAGGAATAGATTTTATGGCACGAATTTGTGAATTAACAGGCAGAGGCCCGCGCAAGGGCAGCATCATCTGGCGCAGTGGCAAGTCCAAAAAGAGCGGCGGTATCGGCACGCACGTCACCGCCATCACCAAGCGCAAGTTCATGCCCAACCTCCAGCGCGTCAAAGCCGTCATTGACGGCGAAGTCCGTTACGTCCGCGTCTCCACGCGCGCCCTCAAGAAGGGACTCGTGACCAAGGCGCCCAAGCGCAATTGGAAGAAGCCCGAAGCGGCCAAGTAACGGGAGCGAGGATTTAAGATTGAAAATGGAGGGTGGCGGCAACGCCATCCTCCATTTGCTTTCAATCCTCAATTCTTCATCCCCGCCCGGCTTCAGCGTCGGCGCATCGTGGCGCGTTTCATCTCGCGTTCGGAATCGCGTTTCTTCAGATCTTCGCGTTTGTCGAACTGTTGTTTGCCTTTGCCGACGCCGAGCGAAACCTTCACCTTCCCGTTCTTCCAGTAGAACGCCAGCGGGACGAGTGCGTTGCCTTTCACGGACGCCAGTTCGTGGAGTTTGCGGATTTCCGCCTTGTGCAGAAGCAGTTTGCGGACGGACTTGGGCTGGTGGTTCTGAAGATTGCCGTGTGAATACTCGTCAATGTGCGCGTTGTAGAGGAAGACTTCCTCGTTGTCCACGCGCGCAAAGGCGTCCGCGATCTGCCCCTTGCCGGCCCGCAACGCCTTGACCTCAGTGCCGTGCAACACGATGCCCGCCTCGAATGTCTCGAGGATGTGATAATCGCGGCGCGCTTTTGAGTTGGTGACGATGTCGGCCATTGGCGGAAGGGTAGAATGAAGAACGCGGAATGAAGAAACAAAAAAGCTTCATTCAAATCAATGAATGAAGCTCGTGAAGGGAAAGTTTTTTTCGGCCGAACGAAGAATTCTTCATTCTTCATTCTGCCTATTTCATTGGATCGTCTAGCGTTTCTTGCGCTTCTTGGCGGTCGGACGAGTCAATTCCACCACTTCAGGCAAATCCCAGCCGACCTTTTCCTCGATGATTTCGCGCAGGGCGACGTCGGCAGCGCCGAGATTGGTGGCATCCGGGATGAACGGGCGGCTGATGCCGCCCGAACCGGAGTTCAACTGGCGCACGCGGCGCGACACGATGTTGATGAGCACGTTCGGATTGCCCACCTTTTCCAGAGCTTTTTTGCAGAGTTCAGCGTTCACAATTCTTTCTCCAACGTTTTGGAGCGGGACACACTAGCGGCTGCGAGCATGGAAGCAACACAAAAATCGAATCCACTTGCGCCCCCAGCGGCGTTTTCCTAATTACTCCGTTGCAATGTCGTCCAACAGCCGCCACGCAGCCCGCCGCAAACAAACCTTTGATTTGCAGGGATTTTTGAACTCCCGCACCGCCGCAGTCAACAAGGCCCTCGATAGGTTTTTACCTGCGGCCAGCGTCAAGCCCGCGACAATCCACGAGGCGATGCGTTATTCGCTCTTTGCAGGCGGAAAGCGCATGCGACCCGCCGTGACTCTTGCAGCAGCTCAAGCCTGTGGCGGACGCGAAGCCGACGCCATGCCGCTGGCCTGCGCCGTCGAATGTATTCACACCTACTCCCTCATCCACGATGATCTGCCTGCGATGGACAACGACGATTTTCGCCGCGGCAAGCCGACCAATCACAAGGTCTTTGGCGAAGGCATTGCCGTGCTGGCGGGCGACGCGCTGTTGACGCAGGCATTCGAGATCGCCGCGCAGGCCAAAGGCTGGCCTCGCTACACGCATCAACAGATCATTCTTGAACTGGCGCGCGCTTCAGGCTCGCGGCAACTCATCGCCGGACAGGTCGCGGATTTGGAAGGCGAAGGCAAAAAGACTTCCGCCGCGCAGTTGAAATACATTCATGAACGCAAGACCTCCGCGCTGCTCTGCTGTTCCGTGCGGCTTGGCGGCATGAGCGCCAATTGCACGGCGGCGCAACTCAAGGCGCTCACTGATTTCGGCTACAACGTCGGCCTCGCGTTCCAGGTGATTGACGACATCCTCGACGTCACGCAGACCAGCGAAAAGCTCGGCAAGACCGCCGGCAAAGACACCCAGGCGCAAAAGGCAACGTATCCATCCATCGTGGGCCTGGAAAAATCGCGGAAGATCGCGACGGAACTCACCGACAAGGCGTTCGCGGCGTTGAAACCGTTCAAAGGAAAAGCCGTCGCACTGGAAGCACTGGCGGAGTTTTTGTTGAAGCGGGAGTCTTGAGAATCGGGTTTGTGCATCCTGCTCCCACAGAGAGCATCAAACGGCGGGACATCAAAGATGACTGCTGGCGATGGGGTTGGGAGATATTGCTTTGTCAGACTCTTGTCTGCTCTGTTGCTGATTATTTTTAACTCCGGAACTCGCCGGGGACGACACCTCGGTTTCGTTTCACCAAACCTCCACCGGACCTTTTGGAACGGGAATCTGTTCGCGCCGGGTTGAAGCCGGTTCGTCGTCCGCCATGAACGAGGCCACCATGGGCGGCGGCTGGAATCGCGGTCGCAGTTGACCCGCTTCGTCGAGAAACTGTCTGCGCCAGCTCCGATAATCTTGCAGTAGGGTGTGAAACTCCGCTCTTGTCGAAACCCTGACGACGCGTTTGTTGAACTCCGCCGAGGGACCAAACCGTTTCGCGTACCACGGCGCCACTTTGCGGAACATCACGCAACCCAGCGCTTCGCCAAAAACTTCAATCATCAGGTCCAGATGCCTGCACATCACGCGCACACGTTCCTCAAACAACGGTTCGGCAGGCAGTTCGCCCGTTTCCAGATGGCGTTGTGTGTGGAGGAATAGCCACGGATTGTAGAACGCTCCGCGACCGATGCTCACGCCCGCGCAGCCGGTTTCATCAAACATTTTCTTCGCCGCCTGGGGCGTGATCACGTCGCCGTTGCCGATGACAGGAATGGATTTCACGGCTTGAACGACGGTGCGGATGCCGGCCAGGTTCACAGTGCCGCCAAAACCCTGCTGTCGCGTCCGGCCATGAACAAAAATCGCGGCCACACCCGCGTCCTCCAATGCCCGCGCCAGATCCGGGGCGGTGAGATTGTCGTCGTCCCAGCCCAGCCGCATCTTCGCGGTGATGGGAATTTTGACGGCGTTGACCATGCCCCGGACCAGTTGGGCGGTCTTGTCCAGTTCCATCATCATGGCCGAGCCTCCGCCGACCTTGCAGACTTTCTTCACCGGACAACCCATGTTGATGTCCACGGAGGCGACTCCCAGGGACTCCAGATACGCCGCCGCATCGCGCATTTCCTCCGGCACAGCGCCGAAGAGTTGCACGGCCAGTGGATGGTCGGCGGGCGAACTTTCAATGAGCTTCAGAGCCTTGGGCCGTTTTTCGAGCAATGACCGGGCATTGACCAGATCGGTGGTACAGAGGCTGACGCCGCCGATTTCGCGAACGACGAGCCGGAATGGCAGGTTGGTGTAACCTGCCAGTGGCGAGAGGAATAGATTTGATTCCAGCGTCAACGAGCCGATGCGCATGGCGGATTCTTAACACATCGCGGGTCGGAAATCCCCAAAATTCCCTCTTGTCAGTCGGCTTGGAATTGCTATGGTTTGCGCCCTTTTATGAAAGCTGACATTCATCCGAAATACGTGGATGCGGAAATCCGTTGCGCCTGCGGCAACATCATCAAGACCCGCTCCACCCGGTCCACCATCATTGTGGGCATCTGCAACGCATGCCATCCGTTTTACACCGGCCAGCAAAAGTTTGTGGACACTGCCGGTCGCGTGGACAAATTCCAACAGCGCGCCGCCAAGACCCAGGCCGCACAGGCCGCGTTCGAGGCCTCCAAGAAAAAGAAGAAGTAGCGTTTTCGACACACACCGCCCGCTCTCCCGTTCCAACGGGGCAGCGGGCGGTATCTTTTTCCCAAGGCTGCATTGTATGAACCGGGAGAATTTACGAATTACGATATACGATTTACGCGCCCATCAACGCGCCGCTCGTAAATCGTAAATCATAAATCGTAAATCGAAATGGATTACCGCCCGCACATCGAAAAATTCCGCAAACGCTACGCCGAGGTCGAAGCCACTTTGAGCGATCCCAAGGTCTTCGACAACCCGCAGCGCGCTCAGGAGTTGTCCCGCGAATACGCCCGGCTCAAGGAACTGGTGGCGGCGGGCGATGTGTACCTCAGGACGCTGGCGCAACTCGACGAGAACCGCGCGTTGCTCAGGAGCGAGCCTGCCGAATCCGAACTGGCGCTGATGGCGAAGGAGGAAATCGTGCGACTCGAAGCCGACGAACAAAAGCTGGGACGCCAGGTGCATTTCGGCCTGGTGCCGCCCGATCCCACGGACTCGCGCAACACCATCATCGAAATCCGCGCCGGCGCAGGCGGCTCGGAATCCGCATTGTTCGCCGCCGATCTGTTTCGCATGTACAACCGTTACGCCGAGGCGCGCGGCTGGAAGGTCGAGGCGATGGATTCCAATTCCTCCGACCTCGGCGGATTCAAGGAAGTCGTTTTTGAAATCATCGGCACCGATGTCTATAAACGTCTCAAGCACGAGAGCGGTGTGCATCGTGTTCAACGCGTTCCGGCCACCGAGGCGCAGGGTCGGATTCATACCAGCACCGCCACCGTGGCCGTGTTGCCCGAGGCCGAGGAAGTGGACATCGAGATCAGACCGGACGAGATCGAGGTGAGCGTTTGTCGCGCCTCCGGCAAGGGTGGCCAGGGCGTGAATACCACCGATTCCGCCGTTCAAATCCAGCACAAGCCCACGGGCCTCATCGTTCGATGCGCCGACGAGCGTTCGCAGATCAAGAACAGGGCCAAGGCCATGACCGTGCTGCGTTCGCGTTTGTTGGAACGCAAGATCGCCGAGGAAAACGCCAAATACGCCGCCCAGCGAAAGGACCAGGTCGGCACCGGCGAACGCAGCGAGAAGATACGCACCTACAATTTTCCGCAGAACCGCGTCACCGATCACCGGATCGAACTGACTCTCTACAATCTCGCGAATTTCATCGAAGGCGACCTTGATCCGATGATCGAGCCGCTGATCACGAACGAGATGGAGGAGAAGTTGAAGGCGCTGGGGACGTGATGCGTGATGCGTGATGCGTGTTGCGTCAAGTAACGAAGGGAACGTTCAGGCATGCTTGACACAACATGCAATACGCAACACTCGGTTCACTATCGGACGACGGACTGAAAACCGGGACTGGAAACAACCATGATCAAAGGACTCATATTCGACTGTGACGGGACGCTGGCCAACACCATGCCGCTGCACTGGCGCGCGTGGCAGATGGTCACGCAACGTCACAACCTGCACTTCCCCGAAGACCGTTTCTATGCGCTCGGCGGCGTTCCTTCGCGCGACATCCTCAAGATGCTCGCCAACGAACAGGGTCGCTCACTCGACCACATCGCCGTGGCGCATGAAAAGGAGGAAGCCTACCTGCCGATGCTGCCGCAGGTCGAACCCATCCATTCCGTCGTGGAAATCGCCAGGGCCAATCACGGCAAAATTCCGATGGCGGTTGCGTCCGGTGGCACGCAACGGATTATTTGCGACGTGCTTGAGCATCTGAACATCCGGCATCTTTTTGCCGCCATTGTCACCAGCGAGATGGTGAAGAACCAGAAGCCGGCACCGGACATTTTTTTGGAGGCCGCACACCGCATCGGTGTCGAGCCGCGACACTGCCGGGCGTATGAAGACACCGACCTCGGCCTCACCGCCATTCGCGCAGCCGGCATGCAGGCGGTGGATGTGCGGGCATTGTACGCGAACAAGTAGAGAGCGCCCCCGTTGTCATTTCAAACGCTTGCGGCTTCGGGTTTATAGCAGTTTCAAAAAATCCGCAGCCGCCGAAAGACTTGATGATGTCGAACCGCGCGCCAGCGTCTTGGACTGCGGCAGCCCTCTGCCGCCTTTCCACCGCAGGCTT
>DAOLDN010000066.1:0-11515 GCA_035327385.1 Verrucomicrobiota bacterium
AGAAGGTTGTGATGGAAACTGCCGATGTCGCCGCCGATGCTGGCGGCATAACCGTGTTCGGTGCCGGGGGGATATTTTTTATGGCCGGCGGCGTTGAGGGCTTCGGAAATCAAGGTGCGTTGGAGGGTGATGTTGTGGGCGCCGCGGGTGCTGATGGCTTCGTCCAGCGTCCAACTGATGGAGCAATGATCAATGATGCAATTATCGCTCGAGGCCATGCCCATGCCATCGAGGGTGGTGCCGGAGATGTTACCGGGACGGACGCGGACGTAACGGATGATGACGTTGGTGCCGCCCAACATGCCAAAATTGTATTTGCGGATGCAGATACCTTTACCCGGAGCCGTCTGGCCGGCGACGGTGAGGTTGCCGTTGTTTTTGCGGACAACGAGTTTGGATTCAAGGGTGATGAGGCCGGAAACATCGAAGATGACGGTGCGCGGGCCTTCGGCTTCGACGGCGGCGCGCAGGCTGCCGGGGCCGGAATCGTTGAGATTGGTGACTTTGATGACGCGCCCGCCGCGTCCGCCCTCGGCAAAGCGCCCGTAGCCTTCGGCGGTGGGGAAGGCGAGTGGCGCGGCGGCGTGGGATGCGAGCGCCCCGCCAAGCCCTAATGCGACCGATGCGATGAGTGAGACAGATGGCGATTTCATGGCGCGTGTTTGTTCTACGAATTATTGCCGGCAAAAAGCCGCCGGGGCACGGCATTCACCGCCCCCGGCGTTGCGACGAAGCTCAAGGCTTCGATGATCGTTTAATGTTACGGGTTGACCAGCCGGAAGAACACAGCCGGATTGGTGATGACAAACGGAATGTTCGTCTGGTTGACGTTCCATGAGTTCGGCCATGTCACCCAGTTTGTCGGGTCGGTCTGGAGGCCCACATTGAGAGCGTTGGTCTGCACTTCGAGACGGTAGCCGAGGTTGGTTTCGGGCCAGGACAGTGAGAACACGGTATTGGTCGTCATGTTGGTCGTGATAACCATGGTCTCCGAGTTCGTGGTGAAGTTCGTGTTGATGAGCGTCAACGGTCCGAGTGCGGCGATGTCCGGCGCTACAGTGCTGACTGCGGCGATTCGCAGAACGCCGTTGGTGCGCAGGTCACGAGTGTCCCAGCGCATGCCCACACCAGGGGAGATGGGGAGCACTTGGATCGTGTTGTTGGCCGGATTCCAATCGGTGTTGTTGGTCAACGGCACGAAAGGCTCGCCAAAGCTGTTGGTGAACAGGATGAACGCCTGGCCCGGAGCGAACGAACCGGACGTATTGTTGACCACAACGTATGCCGGCTGGTTGGGCTGGCCGAAATTCAAGGTGTCGGCCACCAACATATCGTTGACGCCGCCGAGGACATCCACCTCAAAGAAGTTCGTGGAGCCGCTGTTCAGGTTGAGGCGCGTGTAGAAAAGGGGCGTGCCAATGCTCGAACCGGGGGCGAAGAAGCCGCCGATGTTGACGGGCCAGTTGCCGGTGGTGGCCGTGACGCGTTCGATGAGACCGTTGCCGGCGAAGTTGCCGTTGATGGTGAGGCCCGGCGAGGGCACGGTGCCTCTGAGAGATATAGTTCCGAAGTTCAACAGCGTCGAACCTCCCGGCAGGGTGGTGGCGGTGTTGATGTTGATGACGCCCGAGGCAGCGTTGACCAGAGTGCCTCCATTGGCAACGGACATTGAGCCGGGCGTGCCAGCGCTGCCCAGAGTGCCTGAATTAGTGATAACACCGCCGGAAAGCGCCGAGAGCGGTCCCAACGTGGCAGTGCCTTCGTTGACGGCGACGCCCGCCGAGGAGAGAGCGCCGTTGATCGTGCCGGAGGAAATGAACGTGCCGCCGGAACTGACCGTCACGGACCCCACCGAGACCGAACTCGTCAACGCACCCGCCTCAACCTCGATTGAACTGTTGAATGTGGCATTCAGCTGCGCGTTGCCGCTGCCTTGCTTGAGGAGTGTGGATCCCTGAACAGAACCGCCCGCGGCATTGAACGTGTAGGTCTTTGTGATGTTGCTGACAACCATTCCTGCCACTTCGACGGACTGGCCGGGTGCGACATCTGTGGTGATGTTGATGGCCGTGAAGCCGGGTGCGGAGTCGTCAAACCTGACGAAATCCCCGTTGTTGAAATTTGTGTCAATGCCGCCTGACGTTTTCCAGTTCAGATCCGAGAAATTCCAGTTCGGACTTGCGTTGCCCGTCCAAGTGAGTTCCTGCGGCGTGGAGGTGTCCACGGTGAGGATCACGGAGTTGGCGAGATTCTGAACCCCCATGTTGACTCCGGCAGGAGCGCTGCCCTTGACGAAGTTACCGGAGCCGGCGGTGAACGAGATGAGTGTGATGTTCGTGGGATAAACCGGGAATGTGGGAATGGATGCAATGTTGATCACGTTGGCCCCGGCTGTGGTCAGGGTGTTTACAAATACGTTGGTGACACCCGCATCCGTGACATGAAGAGTCAGTGAGGACGCGTTCATGTTGAGGATTGTGATGGGTTGTTCGGCGCTGCCGACGGTGTTGCTCACGATCAATCTGCCACCGGTCGTCATTACAATCTCGCTGCTTGAGAAGGGACTCGCCGCGATGCTGTTGGCCATCACGACGCCTGAACCGTTGATATTGATCCTGCCTTGAACATCGTCAGCCTGGTCCGGCAATCCCGGTGCGGATGCAGTGGTGTATGCCAGATAGAGATTCTCGTTGACCTTGAAGGTCGCGTTGCTGTTGACGATCAGGTTTCCGAAAACATTTCCAAAGGCCCGGTCTTCGATGGTGCCTCCGAAGATGTTATGAACGTCCTGTTGCCCGATATAGGCGCTGTTGACGTCGAAGATACTTCCCGGGGAATTGCCACCGATCTGGAGGACACCCTGAAGTGTCGCTCCTGACGTATTGGTGCTGGATCGCGTCAGATACAGTCTGTCCACCAGCGCATCCACAGTTCCGTTGCTGAAATCCACGTTCCGTCCCCGTACGTTGCCGTTGAAGGGGGCCGTACCGGAGGCGTCACCTTGCGCCCAAACAGACATTCTCCCCCCCCCGATGCCACGGAACTTGGCGTAGGAATTGGTTGTATTGAAGTTGTAGGTGCTCGTACCTCCGTTGCGCAAGCCAGTCCAACAAATGCTGTCCAGGAAAAACTCGTTGTAAATGCCAAGGGACAGTCTCACGGCTGTCGTTGTCCCGACTTCGTTGTTTGCAATGGTCAGGGCGTAATCACGGACACCATCGTCCATGTAATTGCTGGCATCAACCAGCGAGCACTTGATGATGTTTGTCTTCGCAAAGTAAACGATTGGAATGAATCTGCCGGGCTTGCCATCAACGCCCGTGCCCAATGACGTATAACCGTTCGTGTTGTAGTTGGGATAGACGCGGTAATCACCCAATCCGATCCGCACAACATCCGCCTCGAAACGGTCCAGATTGCGCATGTCCCATGTTGTCTGCTGCTGGTTGTCAACCAAAACGCCAATGGTTGCCGCCGGGTTGCTGATCACCAGGCTGCCGTTGCCCGAAAGTGTCGCTAGCATCGGGTTGCCGACACTCTTGGAATCCCGAAGCATGCTGAATGAGAGATCAGGTCCGCTGACCCGAAGCGTCGCGCCATTCTGGAATTCGATGTTATGCGCACGCGTGGCGCTGGCCGCGTTGATGAAACGCAGGGCAGCCACCTCGGTGCTTGCCGAAATGACAACATTTGTTGGCCCGCTCCCAGCCGCCTGACCGCCGGCGTCACCGAACACAACAGTGTCTGTAGTCCCAGGAACCAAACCTCCCTGCCAGTTTCCAGATGTGGTCCAATTCGGGTCGGACGAATTCGTGAATGCGGCCCCTCCCCACATGCGCGCGATAATCAGCGGAATTGGCAACCGGAAGGCGGCTCCGCCTGTGGCTTCAACTGCCACATCATACGTTCCCCCCAACAAAGTCCCGTTGTTGGTCACGCTGAAGAAAACTATCGCAGGACTCGTGTCGGACGGATTGATGACAAGAGAACTGGCCAGCCCGGTCAACTCGCCGCTTGCATTGGTGGTTGTGGTGAACGCAGCACCGGCACCAGCCGGCACACCCGTCGCCGACAACGTGACCGAGGAAACCAGGTTGGTGAAAGTGACTGTCAACACCGAGTAATTGCTGGAAACCGTAAGGCCTACAGGCATCGTCATCCGAAGCGGCAAGGAACGCATTGTGACCGATTGCGCCCAAGCCGAAGCCGACATCACCACCAGGGCGAGAACAAAAATGGCGGTCACATGGCGCAACAATGCCGCCCGTCGGGCCGGATGCGTTACCGAGTTATTTGAGAACGCCTGTGTCGAAATCGAACAAGCCCGAGTGGTTGGTTGTGGTGTTGGTTTCATGGTGTCTTTGTGATCTCAGGGTTTCGAGGTTGGTTGCTGGCTGGGGTAAAACTCAATGGTTCGGATGGACGCTTGTTTGCAATGAATAAAAGCACGACAGGAGGACATAAAAATATCAACACACGGAGAAACGTTTGACGATTATTGAATCCGGTAAGGGCAGCGATCGTTGATCCACTCGTAGTCCACCGAATCGCGCACGCTGATGTTGCGTTGGATGGAAAAGGTCACTGGAAGAACCGTTCGACCATCTCTCCAACGCTTGATCTCTGAATGACCATCGGCAAATGAAAAATTGGCACCCTTGTTATGATAGCTGGCCGGAACGTTTCTGAGCTGGTGAGTGGCTTTGGACAAACCCACGCGCGTATGAAACACACCATCGTCAATACTGTCTGGATGTTCATCCAATGTTACGAATACATCCACTGGAGCGGGCGTGACAAGTTGAGTCATTTTGCGCGCTCCGAAATAGGTTCGGTTTGGAGTGAAGGATGTGGGCGATTGTTGCGACACATCCGGACTTCCTCCAATAGAAGCATTCATCGCAACACTCCGGTTGCGGTACCCGTCTGGGTTTTGCGCCGTCTTATTCGGACTACTGTACACATCGGATGGACACTTATACACCGCTGTGGAACTGACAAACGCGGCCATAACTGACTTCTCGCTGTCCATCAAGATTTTTGTATCATTCATGTCACTTGGGGTTGTCGTATCCCACCCTATGTTTCCTGCCACCCAATGACTGGAGGTGTACCCGGAAACAGCAGCCCCATTTGGCATCAATCTATCCTCGTTGTCCGTCGCAAACATCAGCCACCCCAACATCAACTGCTTGGTGTTGTTCATGCACTTGGTGGCGTTGGCCCGCTCTTTGGCCTTGGCCAGCGCCGGCAGCAACATGGCGGCGAGGATGGCGATGATGGCAATGACCACCAGCAATTCGATAAGGGTAAAGGCATCGCGTCGCACGAAGTCGCGACCGGAATGCGGATACGAACGAGAACACTTTTTCACAACACGCGTCTTTCTACTGGTCGAGTTTTTTCAACAGGGACTGAGTAACGTATAGTCGAATATATTTTTACCCGCAAGGGGAAATTTTCATTTCGCGATCAATTCATTCCCGTCCCGCTCGTGGCCGGCATCAACGCCTGCCCCGTTACGAACGATCAACGCCCCGGATGGTGAAGACCCGGCTGGAATGTAGTCGAGTTCGCCGAATGATTTCTCCACCACGACGCCTTTTTGATGTGTGCCAACGTGAGGTCCAGGCTTCGGCTGATGTGAACGCCCAGCAACTGGCTGGCTTTTATGCCGTCGCGCGCTTTCAACGCCTGATAAATGGAGTGATGAATCTGGTCGGCTTCCTCGAGCAATCCCCTTTCATGGCCAAAACGTTCCAGGCCGAAGATGCGGGCGTGGATGTGACTGTCCCCCGCCAGTTTGGTCAACTTGGGATTGCCGGCGGCTTCGATGATGGTCATGTGAAACGTAAGGTCTGCCTCCAGAAATTCGGCCAGACTTTCGCCGGTCATGACATTTTTCCCGGGGGGACAGGCTTCATCTATCAAGCGACGCATACGATCCAGCAGCAGCTCCAGATGATTGAGCGCCGATTCGGAAATCATATTCGCCGCCCGTGCTGCGGCGTAGGTTTCAATGGCCTCCCTCACGCCATAAAGGTGGACAGCCTCCTCCTCGCCGAGTTTGCGGACGATGGCACCGGCCCTGGGCACCAGTTCCACGAGTCCTTCGCTGGCCAGTTTGCCCATGGCTTCGCGGACGGGTGTGGTGCTGACACCCATTTCGCTGCTGATCTTTTTGTAGTCCAGCCTCGTGCCCGCATGAACTTCTCCGGCGAGCAGTTTTCTCCGCAAATGATTGTAAATTTTTTCCGGCAGCAGCGTGCCCATAATTGGCCCTGTTCTTTATAGTGTCTGTGCAGCTATATCGTCCCAACGAGGCGGCTGCGTCAATGTAATTTTGACAACCGATTCCTGCACCATCGGTCCGCCTTGTGGCTCGGGACCAAGTCCCTGTTGGACTTTGTGGATTCGGTTTATTAAACATCCGCGTGCCACAACCTGCACCAGAAGCTTCGGACACCGCGCCGCTGCGCGTTTTGCACGTCCACAACAGCGCGGACATCTACGGCGCGAGCCGTTCGTTGTTGCGTTTGCTGACGGCGATTGACCGGAGGCGGTTCCAACCACTGGTCGTGCTGCCGGAAACCGGAGTGTTGAAGGAAAAGCTGGAGGCTGCCGGAGTGGAAGTGCTTGTGCAGCCGGGGTTGAGCATCATTACGCGGCCCGTTTTCAAGTCATGGCGCATCCTGCTGTTCATGCTGCAATTTCCCGTGTCCGCGTACCGGTTGCGGCGGCTGATCCGGCAACGGGGCGTTGAACTTGTCCACACCAACACGGGCGTTGTGGTCTCGTCGGCATTGGCCGCGCGGCTGGCCGGTGTGCCGCATGTGTGGCACATCCGGGACTGGTTTCAGGAGTTCGGCGCCGTCTGGCCGATTTACTCCCGTTACATCGTTGGCGGCTCAAAGAAGGTCGTCTGCGTCTCAAACGCAATCGCCGGCCAGTTCCCGCCCGGTGAAAAACTCACGGTGATTCACAACGGATTTTCGCTGGACGAATTCCGCGTGCCTGCGGAGTCGCTGCGCGCCGAATTCCGGGCACGGCACGGATTGGGCGAGGGTTTTGTCGTGGGTTGCGTCGGACGCATCAAGCTGGTCCGCAAAGGCCAGGAGGAACTGGTGCGGGCGATGGGGATGTTGAAGCGGCGCGGACGCGAATTGCGGGCGGTCATCGTGGGCGCACCGTTCCCCGGCAACGAACCGCATCTGGAAGAACTCCACAGACTGGCGCGGGAACTGGACGTGGCCGACCGGATTGTGTTCACAGGTGAAATGCCCGACCCGCGTCCCGCCTACGCGGCGATGGACGTGCTGGCGATGACATCCGCACAACCCGAACCGTTCGGCGGTGTGGTGATGGAAGCGATGTCCATGGGAGTGCCGGTCATCGCGACAAACATCGGCGGTTCGCTGGATCAAGTGGCGGAGGGCGAGACGGGGCTGTTTGTGCCGCCTGCGGACGCAAAAGCCCTTGCAGCCGCCATCGAGCAGTTGATGGATGACGCGCCGCTTCGAAGCCGCATGGGCCGAGCCGCCGTCCGGCGCATTGAGACGAAATTCTCGTTGTCCGAAATGGTGCGAAGGCTTGAAGATCTGTTCACAAACGCGGCGAGGCGGTAGAGATGGCCCGGGGACGATCCGCAGTGGCCGGCTATTTTCCGCGCTCGCGCAACTTCGCCTGTTCCTGATTGTAGTCGTAGAACGGCTCGCGGAAAAGGTAGAGCAACCAGTGAGCGAACGCCGCCAGCGGCGAATGGTATCCGAGCCACGCCAGAAACGCGTTGTGGTAGCAGAACAGGCCGGGATAATCCGTCCATTTGCGACGCAACACGAATTTCACTTTCCTGAATCTCTCCCAGTCGGCGCGCAACTGGATCTTGTCGAAATCCGACCACCAGCCCATCCTGCGGAAATAACGCAAATAATGCACGCGGCCCTCATCCACCTGCATCAGCCGGCAGCAGACACGGTCGGCGGCCACGATGTCATTGGAGGCGAGCAACCAGTCGAGTTCCACCGGCTGTCCGCGCATGGGGCCGCTGATGTTCAGACCGATGCGCCCGTCAATCAAAGAGTACGCGCGCGGCAGGCGGCGGTTTAATTCATACATCACTTCCGGCAGATACGGATGCAGTCGGAGGCGCTCCTTCGGTTCCTGGATGCAGCCCCACTGGTTCTTGATGGACATGGACACCAGCGAATTCATGTGAATTTTCGGAACGGGCAGAGTGATGAACGCTCCGATCTCGTGCAGCAACAGTTTCGGCACCGGCACGCGCAATCGCCGCAATCCCGCCCGCACCTCAAGCCATTCCGGCTCCGTGAAACTTAGGTTGACCAGTCTCGCGCCCGTCTCCTGCGCGAGTTTTTCAATGCCCATCCCCTTGAACACCTGCTCCATCGGGAAGCGGTTGTAGCCGCCGCTGTCGGCCTCGCCGATGATGACCTGATAACCGCGTGAACTGAGCAGTCTGGTAACGGCTTCGATGCACCCGAACGACGTCATCACACCCGGACGATACTCGGGAAACGTCAGATTGGGCTTGAGCAACACCGGAGTGCCGGTCGGCACGGTGTTGAAAAAATCCACCTCCGTCAGCGCCGCCTCGACGGGCGCTGCGTAGTCTGGGCCGAGAGTTTGCAGTGAGACTTTTGGTGTCACGATCACGGGGCGCAGGGTAATGGCCAGATGGGAAGCGTGTCAAACGGACGGCGGAGACATCGGCGGCCGGGATTGGCGGAGGCGGTTGATGATCCAGCGCGTCTTACCCGTGGGCGATTCGGAGATTTCCTCCACGCGCCGCATCTCAATGTTCGCAGTCCCGCCGAATACCAGCAGGAAACTCTCGTGCAGTTTCCGCAAATTCTCGTCCAGACCTTCCGTTCGCAGCGGGACGTAACGGAACACGAACTGCCCCTGCCCTGTCTGCTCCAACTGCCATTCGCGAATCAATTCCCGGTTCAAACTCACGCCCACGAAATGCCGCACGAACACCGAGCTTTGCAACGTGCCGTCCTGCGTCACCAGCATGTCGTCTTGACGGCCCTGCAACGACGCCAGTCGCGGGAACGGAGAACCGCATGCGCACGGCGAAGCGTCCGCCCACGCGGCCATGTCACCGATCTCGTATCGCACCATCGGGAAAGTTCGGTTGTTCAACAGCGTCACCACCACACGGCCCGTCTTCCCCGGAGCGCATTGTTGATCCTGCTCGTCGAGTATTTCAACGAACGCGTGCGGAGAGAAAATGTGCAAACCGTTGTGCGCGGAACATTCACACGCGAGATCGGCACATTCGCGAGAGCCGTATTTGTCGAACACTTCGGCGCGGAACGTCTCCGTCAACAACTGGCGGAACTCGTCAGTCACGGTACCGGCACAGGCCATCACGGAATCAAACTGCGGTGCTTCCAGTCCCTGCTCGCGGATGAACATGGCCAGTCCTGCGGCGGCGTCCACGTAAGCCATCAGATGCCGCACTGGAGGATGGTCGCGGATCACGTCCAGATGACGGCGCAATTCGGCAGCCTTGGCGCGGAATGCATTGAGCGGAATTTCCGCGTGCAACGCGCGCTGGGCCCGTTGCGCCAGTCCCAGTTCCTGGTTTAACAAATCCTGCTCCGATCCCCACAATCGAAAATACGGTGTTCCCAACGGAAACTTGCTTTGTCGCAGCGCATACAGTCGCGTGGCCCTGCCCCAGTCACGCATGTTCGCGTCATGCACAACGGCTGTTGGAACACCCGTGGTGCCGCCTGTTTTCACCACCAGCCAGCCGTAACGCTCGCGACAGACGGCTGCGGGCGATGCGATTTCTCCACGCAATGAATCCGTCACAATGGCGGCGAAATGTTCCCTGACTTCCGAACGCTTCAGCGTTGGAAAACGTTGAAGCCAGTCCCGGGCACTTTCGCCGTGCCGACGCTCCAACCCCTGACGACGATAATGCTCCGACGTCACGGTGGCGGTGGCCAGCAATTCGCCGAGCTTGTTTTCGACAGCGATTTCAAGTTCGCGCGGCGTGAACCGTTCCCAGGCCAGAAACTCGCCCCACACGTCGCCGATGCGCGAACCGACGGCGCGTTGAAGACCGAAATACAACGCGCGCCGCGCCGGAGCGGGCAGTTCGGACAGCCAGTCAACGTTCAATGTGATTCCTCCATCCCGGCGCGGGAACGAATTTGAAATTGATCGGCGAATCCATCACACGGATCTTCCGTCCATCCAGTTCCGCTTCCAGGTCGCTCAAGTTGAAATGCCCCCATCCCACGCCGGCGAATTCCCGACTGTGGACCAGCAGCGGAATCTTCTCCGGCGCAAACCCCATGAAATAGGCCATCGCGGCGTCCAGCGCAAACGGGTCGTCGCCGAACAACACCCAGTCCGTGTCGCGCGGCAACGGCTGAAGCGGACCGTTGCCTTCGCCGCTGATCAATCCATCCACGATGCAGTAGTAAGTCCTCTGCGGCGTGGACTGCAATCGCCCCTCCGCGTCGGCGCACTGGATGACGAGGTTCAGATCGTAGATCATCCTCCAGATGGTTTCATTGCCGAACCACGCGCCGCCGGCGACGTAAAAATTTCCCGACTGCGCGGCGGGATTGTCCAGGCGGGTCTGGATACCTCGCAACTTTTTCAGCAACTCCCAGCCGGGCTTGAGCAGATGAAAGGCGGCTCGGCTGCGTTTCTGGAGTTTTTCCCGCAATGTGGTCTGCGCCCAATAAAGCCAGCGGTTTTCGTCGCGATATTCGTCCCCGCCCCACTTTGGAGCGCCTTTGCGGAAGTGCGGCAGGTAGGCTTTGTCGCCGTTGATGCCGACGAGGTTTTTCAACGCGGCGGTGATTCCGGATTTCTGGTGCGATTTCCACTTGGGCAGATTGATGAACAGGTCCGCGTCCAGCACGCTCTGGCTCACAAAATATCTGTGATCGCCCGGAGCGTGATTGCTGCTGGTCACAGCCGCGCTGTAATCGTTGACCGCAAACTTTGACGACTGATCTGATATCGGCTCCAGATGACTCCGCCTGCCCACTGAGACAACACGATATCCGCGGGGGTCGCCATGATCCACATTGCTGGTCTGAAGAAAATTTCCATCAACGCGCTCGAACACATCTTTTCGCAGGTCGCGAAAGGAAATTTTTCCGCCTGACAGTTTCTTCAAACGTTCGATGACATCGGCGAGACCGGATTGCCGGCACATCAAAGGCCAGTCGGAGGATTGAAGGGGACAGTCGCCGACGAGAATGGATTCCGCCCCGGGAAAAATCTCAAAACACGCCTGCGCCACAGCTTCGATGAGCCTTGCGTCCGTCACCAACGCGCGAATGGGAAACGCCGGGTCAGTCTCGTGCAACACCCAGTTCGGTTTGAGGACGATCCGGCGCGGCTTCAGATGGCCGAGGGACGCGCGCAACTCCGAGCGCACCAGTTCCCCCAACCGCGCCGACGCGCCGGTGTGAATTCGCATGGTCATCAGTGCGCGCCAGTATGAGTTTTGCCGACTTCG
>DAOLDN010000067.1:0-11449 GCA_035327385.1 Verrucomicrobiota bacterium
GGTGCGGCTGATGCGGTGGATGAGTTGCTTCACGGACGTTTCGCGTTCGGACGTGTTCTGTTCGCCGTAAAAGTATTTGGAAACGACGACCTTGGTGGCGAGCACCGACCACGACTTGGGCACTTCCACGTTTTCCTGTTTGAAGATGACCTTGCCCGCGTCGTCGGTGATTTCGGCGGTGCGACGATCCCATTCGATCTGGTCGAACGGCTTGACCTTGGCGTTGCTGAAGACGCGTTCGACGCGCAAAGATTTGCCCGGATTGCCGCCACTGCTCCAGCTGGAGCGCGACGCCGTACCCGTTCGTGATTTCCGGCGATTTTGATGGGCTGCCGGTGCCAAAACTTCTTCTCGTGCGTCAATCATTGGTGTTCCTGTTTGCTGAAATGTTGTTGTTGCCCGCCTCCGGCTTCCGAGGATAAAAAGTCCGTATTCAGTACGACAAAAATGCGCTAAAACCTCGGAAAACTGGAAACTTTCACCGAACCAGTCTCCCCAATTAGTTGGGGGACGGCGGGCATCTTGATACCACCTGTTGTATCTCTCAAGAAAATTTTACAGAAAAGTTATTTTTGTGTTATTCGCCCAAA
Organism: Verrucomicrobiota bacterium; assembly: GCA_035327385.1. Lineage (GTDB taxonomy): Bacteria > Verrucomicrobiota > Verrucomicrobiia > Limisphaerales > JADLHS01 > DAOLDN01. The sequence continues at coordinate 591 of DAOLDN010000067.1, forward strand.
AATGAGGGCGTTTTGCGCAGGAGACGGCCCGATTTGCCGACTTGTTCGCACCTGCGAATAACCTGCGTGGGAATAAAAAAATGAATTGCGAACGCTTCCAAAACGATTCATGAAACGCAAAGACGCAGAACTGAAAGCGTATCGCGGTTTTCTCGCCTCTCTGCGTCCTGTTTGCAGCGTCCGGACGTTCAAACGTTGCAGCTGTGGCACAGCCTGTCATTCCGCTCTTACGCGAAACAATCCCAGGTCACCCGCTGTCTGATTCGTGACCGAAATCGGTCCGTCCGTTCCGGAATTGGTCGCGATTGTCGTCCATTCCTCATCCGCCGTCAGGGATGGTTTCCATTCGGTATAGTAGTCAAGCGCAGGCATCGTGGGGAAAGAGATCACAACCTTGTCCATCTCCGTCCTTGTGATGTTGAGGGCGAAGTCCGCCACCACTTTCAACACGCCGGGCTGGCTCGACACGGAGTCCCAAAGATTGGTGGCTCTCACCCTGTATTCACCGGCGTGCTTGGGTTGTGTATTCGTGATGGTGAGCAGCCACTGATTTTCCCCCGGAATCGGAGTGTCATCGTGCGTCCATTGAAGCACAACGTCCGGGCGCGGAAACGACGCCAACCCAAGAATACACTGGCCAATCACTTTCGTGGTAAACTCCACCTCCGCGCCGACCGGCACGGTTCTGTATCCCCCCGGCTGGTTGACCATCAACGGTGCCAGCCCCTGGAACACATGCGACCAAATGCTCGTGGCAGAGCCAGAACTGTTGGTGACGACGACTTGATACGACTGTATGCCAAGCAGGTTTTCCGGGTCGGTTTGCGCCAGATGTGTCGAGTTCGTCGCGTTGTCTATCGGTTCGCCGTTATGATACCACTGGTAGAACAAAGGCTCCTCGCCGATGACGACAACCTCCAGATTGATGGTGAAACCCCACGGGGGAATCAACACTGTCCCGGGCGGCTCTTGAATGATCTCCGGTGGCTGCGGCGCAACGCCCGAAATCACTGCCGAAAAATTGTCATACCAGGCCAGCGCATCCGGCACCGCTTCGAATCTGGCCACAGTGATTCGATCCAAGGAACTCTGAAATCCGCTGCGATAGGTGAGGCCGCTGGCCAGCAGCGCCAGCGGTTCACCACGGTCCGCCAGATAAATGTCGTAAGTGCCGTTCGGCAGATGGATCATTAATCTCACCGATTGCCAGTCGCCGCGTGGATAGTCGTTGGTCAATGGAATCGCGAAGGAGTTTTCGTCCACCGCAATGAGCGAACCGTCGGGGAACCACACCAGTTGTGGTCCGCGCGCCCAATATCCGCCGTTACCGAGATACACGGAGCCGCCGCCCCGATCCGGGCTGACATAAACATCGAAATCTACCTGAAGCAAAAGGCTTCCGCTGGTTGCAGGCGTCGCAAACAAATTTACCAAGTGTTGGTTGCCCGCAAGATCGGCGTCCGCTTCCAACCGCAAACATCTGCCCGCCCCCGGCGTGGTTGGATCGTGCTCAATGGTGTATTGGCCAAGGTTGGTTTCCGCGACACCAGCCAGCACGTAGTCTTCGGGAAAGTGCCAGTTGCCTGCCGAAGCGTTCACACTGGGCGCGGTTCCGAGGGACAACGATTCAAAATCCCCGTCCATGAGCAAGGTGGCACGCGAGGCGTGGCTGCCAAGAGTCAGGAGAATTGTAAGGGCAACGATTTTTTTCATGATTGGATTTCAGTTTGTGGCCGATCCCCACGACCAGCCTGCACTCTGACATGCGAAATTCCGATCGTGAAGGTATCAATCTGACGAAAGAAAAATTTCGACCCGCCCTGATACCTTTTCAGCCTCCATCCCGCATGAATGGGCAGACGGTCAACAATCAACTCAAACAAACACCATGAAAACCCTGCTCCAAATCACAATCCTCGGACTCGCGCTGACCACCGCCGCCGGTCTTCAAGCCCGGACGGCTGAAGCCACCAATTCGGTCAACACTGCTGCGATGATACAACCCGCCTCTGAAGACCTTGGCTGGGACTTGCACGAAGGCAAGTCCAACAAAATAGCCCGCGTCTATTCAGTCACACCTGCATACGTTCAGGTCATCTATGACGGCGGCAAGGGCGGCAGAAAAATCCCGCGCAACGACCTGCCGCCACAACTCCGGGCCAGATACCCCTACGACGCACCCCGCGCCGCCGAATATCAGGCGCAAAAGGCTGAAATCGCAGTGAATCGCGCCACCGCCGTGAACGACACCTTGCGTGAAAATCTGAAAAAACAGGAGGATACATTGATGGCTGAGATCAATCGCCTCGGCGAGAAGGATTCGCAGATGCAGCGGGAAGTGAATGCCCTGCGCAAGGCGCCGCCCGGTGGCGGCCGCAAGGTGAAGCTGGCGCACCTGATGAACCAACAACAGCAACTCCGCGAACACGTCCAGAAACTCCAGTCGCAACTCGACGCCGTTCGCGCCCGCCGGCTGGTCATCCCGTGAGGCAACCATGCACACAATCGGAGGACGAACCATGAACATCACGGCCAAGTTTTCCTGCATCTACTGCGGTCAGCACATGGAATGTGAAACGCGCCACAGCGGACGCCAGATTCTCTGCCCTGCTTGCCTGCACCGCCTTGTCATCCCGAAACCACGCAGTGGTGGCCTGGCCAGCGCGATCCCGAGCGTGCCGGAAACCTGGGACACTGACGTACCGCTTCCGCAACTCGACATCCTGACGGCCACCCTCTCCCCATCGGATGGAGAGAGAGCCGGAGGGTGAGGGGAGTCGCGACATATTGCCTGATGCGCTCCATTCGCCAATTCCGGGATTGGCACACGCCGCCTGAAACGGTAAACACGGTCAACTCAAACAGTCATGAACCCCGGCCATCCATCCGAAGCCGAAATCTTTGACCGCGCAGCAGAACTCTCCGGCGAAGCCCGCGCCGCGTATCTCGCACAAGCCTGCGCTGGCGACGATCTACTCCGCCGGCGTGTTGAGAACCTGCTTGCGTCTCTCGAGGATGCGGATGCCGGCGCGTTCATGGGCCAATCACCCGCAGCTTCCGCCAAAACCCTTCTGATCACGACGAATATGATTCCCGTGACCGAAAAGGCGGGGGACAAAATCGGACGCTACAAACTTCGTGAGCAAATCGGCGAGGGCGGCTGTGGCGTAGTCTATGTGGCCGAACAAGAGGAACCCGTGCGCCGCCGCGTTGCGCTCAAGGTCATCAAGCTGGGCATGGACACCAAACAGGTCGTCGCACGCTTCGAGGCCGAGCGACAGGCATTGGCGCTCATGGATCATCCGAACATCGCCAAGGTTCTCGACGCGGGTGCGACGGACACAGGACGTCCCTATTTCGTCATGGAACTGGTGCGCGGCATCAAGATCACCGACTACTGCGACCAGAACAAAGTCTCCACTGAAGAACGGCTCAAACTGTTCATCCAGGTCTGCTCCGCCATCCAGCACGCGCATCAAAAGGGCATCATTCACCGCGACATCAAACCGTCGAACATTCTCGTCACACTGCACGACGGCGTGCCTGTGCCCAAGGTCATTGACTTCGGCATCGCCAAGGCCACCAGCGACCAGCGCCTGACGGACAAAACAATTTATACGGCTTTTGAGCAATTCATCGGAACGCCCGCATACATGAGTCCCGAGCAGGCGGAGATGAGCGGATTGGACATTGACACCCGCAGCGACATCTACTCGCTCGGCGTGCTGCTCTACGAACTGCTCACCGGCCGCACACCCTTCGACGCCTCCACGCTCCTCAAAGCTGGCCTCGATCAAATGCGGAAGATCATCCGCGAACAAGAACCGCAACGACCCAGCACCCGCCTCAGCACCCTGGAGGACGCCGACCTTACCGCCATTGCCCAACATCGCCGTTCTGAAGCTCCAAAACTTCTCAGTCTCATTCGTGGTGATTTGGATTGGATCGTGATGAAGTCTTTAGAGAAAGACCGCACCCGCCGCTACGAAACTGCGAATGGCCTTGCATTGGACATTCAACGCCATCTCGCCAGCGAACCGGTTGTCGCACGACCGCCAACCACTCTCTATCAATTACAAAAGTTCATTCGCCGCAACAAACTGGCGTCCAGTTTCGCCGTAGCAGTATCGGCACTGCTCGTACTAGGAGTGACAATCATGACGAATTTGTACCTTCGCGCCGAGAGAATGCGCATAGAAGTGTCGAACCAGAAAGAAAGAGCGGAAGACTCAGAGCGACAGGCAATCTCGGAAACTGCTGTTTCAGAAGCCGTGATTACGTTTATTCAAGAGGACTTATTGCAGCAAGTAAGTACAAAATCCCATTCCAATTGGCGGCAGAATACGGAGGGCGTGATTACCATGAGAGAAGCTCTTGACAGAGCCTCGGCGAAAGTTGGAACGCGATTCAAGGAACAACCGTTAGTGGAGGCAAGAATTCGAGACGTGATTGGATGGTCATACGTTGGATTAGAGATGCCAGAGAACGCAATCGAACACCTAAAACGAAGCGTTGAAATAAAAAAGAGCCAGGAGCTTGATGCCGATGAACAGTTAATTAACAGCCTGAATATGCTAGGCCTCGCGTACATGAATAATCTGACCCCATCGAACGCAATACCGGTTCTAGAACTCGCACTCTTTTTGAAAGAGAAAAACTTCGGAACGAACCACCCAAGAACCTGGGTGCTCTTAAACAATCTTACCCTGGCACGTTGGTTTTCGGACAATTCGACCAACAACCTCGCAAACATGGAGAAAATGTGCGGGATGTTCCAAATAGAGCTTGGTCTTACCAACTCCTTAACACTTGGGAGTATGCGCTGGCTTGCAACGGCCTATGCTCAAATGGGCCGTCATCCAGAGGCAATTTCCATGCTTGAAGCGGTCGTTAACAATTCGTCAAACAAAGCCGGGACTAAAGGAGGTGGAAATCCAAGGGCCAAAAAAGATCTCGCACACGCCTACATGAAAATAGGCAAGCAAGAAGTGGGCTTGAAACTTTTGGACGAGGCTGTTGAGGAATGCAACCAACTTCTAGAAACCAGCCACACCGAAGATCTCGGTATCATACGCGATGTTGCGGATGGGTGTGTTTGGGCTGATCGAGCTACGAGTGCCATTCACCTTTTGGAAAAGTGTTTGGCGAAGATGGTCTCGGCTCTACCTCAAAATCATCCTAGCGTAATGCAAACGCGTCAGCGGTTGGCTTCGTATTTTGTATTGTCGGGACAGCGGGCTGAAGCCGCGAAAATGTTTGAGGACATTCTTAAGATTCGAACCGAGACTTTGGGAAACAAAAGTCTGGCTACGCTCGAAACGATGGACCAGCTTGCCCAAGCGTATACACATCTCGGTCGCACAACTGAAGCACTTGCAATTTTCAAAGAACGCCTTGCCATCCTAGAATCCGAATTTCCGGACAACCATCGCGAAATTCTCAACACCAGAAGTAGAATCGGCTGGAGTCTACTCATGTCGAGGCGCTTGCCGGAGGCAATTTGGGTTTTGGAGAACGTCTTCAAACAACAGGTCGCCATGCTCGGAACAAACCATGTGGATACTCACTGGACAATGGGAGATTTGGCTTTTACTTACCAAGACGCAGGCAGAGCCGAGGAAGCAATCTCATTGCTCGAGGCAAATTTGGCATTTCAAATAGTTCATCTCGGCAGAGAGAACAGCCACACGTTGTTCATTACGGAGCGATTGTTGTCTGCGTATGAAAAGACCGGTCGCGAGTCTCAAGCTGCAAAGCTCCGAGATCAACTTGCTGTGCTAAAGAAACCGACTAACGGATCCAGTTCCACGAAGCCATGACCAACGTCACCCAAATCCTCGCCCGCGTGCAACGGGGCGATCCACTGGCGGCGGGGGAGTTGCTGCCATTGGTGTATCAGGAGTTGCGGCGCATCGCCTATTTTTGCGCTGGCAGAGCGCAGCGGCGACACCGCTTTCGAGCGCACCATAATCTCAGGGACTACGGAAATCTTCTGTGCGTGCCAAAGCGGCGTCGCGCTTCGCTTCCCGCCGCAGTCCAAATTCTTTTGGCGCTCGTTCGTGTTTCCATTCGTGTGTTTGGTGTGTTTCGTGGTTAAACCTTTCCCGGCATGACTGACGTCACCCAAATCCTCGACCGGGTTCACTCCGGAGATCCGCTGGCCGCTAGTGAATTGCTGCCGCTGGTGTATCAGGAGTTGCGGCGCATCGCCGCACACAGGATGGCGGGGGAGTCGCCGGGGCACACGTTGCAGCCCACGGCGCTGGTGCATGAGGCGTGGTTGCGGCTGGTGGACAAGGACGGGCAGGCGCAGTTCCAGAATTGCGCGCACTTCTTCGGCGCGGCGGCGGAGGCCATGCGGCGCATCCTCATTGATCGCGCCCGGCGCAAGCAGGCGCAGAAACACGGCGGCGGCAAGGAGCATGTGGACGTGGACGACGTGGACATCCCCGCGCCCGCCGGTGACGAGGAATTGCTGGCCGTGAACGATGCGCTGGATCGCTTCGCCAAGGTGGATGTGCAGAAGGCGGAACTGGTGAAGCTGCGTTACTTCGTCGGCATGACCATTGAAGAAGCAGCGACGGTGCTGGGCGTTTCCGAACCGACGGCCAAACGCTGGTGGGCTTATGCCCGGGCGTGGTTGTTCGAAGCGGTCAAATCAGGCTCATGAAGCGCAACTGAATCCGCTCGCCGATTTGAGTCATCCAATCTCCGCCAAATCAAACTCCAGTCCGGCTAGTACCAGCGAGGTCAATTTGCCCTTTTGCTCCGCTGCGCAGTGCAGTTCGTAGCGGCCTTCCTTGAGAGTGAGAATCTCCAGGGATTTGTTTGCCGGATCGCCAATCCAGTATTCCTTCACGCCGAAGCGGGCGTAGAGATCCTTCTTGTCATACCTGTCACGGCGAACACTGGACGGGGAAACGAGTTCCACCAGCAGGTCGGGTGTCCCCATGATTCCGCGACGCTCGATGATCCCCGTGTTTGTGGCCGAAACAAACACAATGTCCGGCTGCACGATGTTTTCTGAATCCAAAACCACATCGACAGGCGCGATGAAAAGCCTGCCCAACTTCCGTTGGCGGATGAATTGACTTAGGAAAATGTTGATTTCGTTGAGCCAGCTTTGATGCCAGGTATCGGGTGCGGGTGCCATAAGAAGATTGCCATCAACGATTTCGTGGCGCTGGTCGTCGTCCAGACGGTAATACTCCTCGTAGGTCCATCGCTTGGCTTGTTTTTCCAGCACGGCTGCCATGGCCGGAAGATAGCAAAAGTCCGCGTTGCCGCCAAACGAAACCTTTTCGGCTTCTGGAGTCGAACCCGGCAATTCCTGCGTGATTTTCATTTGTGAGGTGATAGTGTTGCGGAGTCATCAAGCCGGAATACGTCACGATGCGAACAGTCTTTAGCACGCTCATCATCACGGGTTTTGTCCTGGCAGCAAATGCCGCCGATCTGGAGCGCGTGGATTACAATTTTCAGGTCAAACCGCTGTTGTCGGACCGCTGTTACCGCTGTCACGGCCCGGACGCCGGGTCGCGCAAGGCAAAGTTGCGGCTCGACACCCGCGAGGGCGCACTCAAGAAACTCGACAACGGCTGGGCCGTCGTCAAACCCGGCGATCCCGCCAAAAGCGAACTTATCGCGCGCATCTTCACCGACAACGAGGACGACCTGATGCCGCCGACGGATTCGCATCTGAAATTGTCCGACGCCGAAAAGCAGCTCCTCAAACGCTGGGTCGAGGAAGGCGCGGAATACAAGCCGCATTGGGCGTTCATTCCTGTAAAACCCGTCGCACCGCCCGCGCCCCGCAACACCAAATGGGCGCGGAATCCGATTGATGCGTTCATCCTTTCGCGACTTGAAACAGAAAAGCTCGCGCCATCGCCGGAAGCATCCCGCGAGATTCTGGTCCGTCGCGTGGCGTTCGATCTCACCGGACTTCCGCCAGGCGTGTCGGAGATTGACGCTTTTCTTGAGGACAAATCCCCGGATGCCTACGAACGGATGGTCGGACGGTTTCTTCAGTCACCGGCCTACGGCGAACGCATGGCGATGGACTGGCTCGATCTCGCGCGCTTTGCCGACACCTACGGATACCAGAACGACGTCGAACGCGACATGTCGCCGTGGCGCGACTGGGTCATCAAGGCGTTCAACGAGAATCTTTCCTACGACCAGTTCCTCCTCTGGCAACTGGCGGGGGATCTGTTGCCAAAGCCCACGCGCGAACAGCGACTGGCCACGGCTCTCAACCGGCTCAATCGCCAGACCAACGAAGGCGGGAGCATTGACGAGGAGTTCCGCACCGAATACGCAGCCGACCGCCTCCACACCGTCGGCACGGCGATGCTGGGGTTGACAATGGAGTGTGCGCGCTGCCATGACCACAAGTTCGATCCCATCTCCCAGCGGGATTATTATTCGATGTTCGCGTTCTTCAACAGCATTGACGAATCCGGGACGTATTCGCATTTCACGCGCGCGACGCCGGGGCCGGCGATGTTGCTCTGGCCCGAGGAAAAATCGGCCGAGGTTGCGCGCCTGAAACTGCGAATGGTCATGGCCGATGAACGCGCACGCGACATTGCCGCCAAATCACGGCGTACGGTCAACGCGTGGTTGAAATCGGGCGGGAAGATCCTCCAGCCGCAGCCCGTCGCGCATTTCACGTTCGATGAAATCACAACCCAGGTCAGCACGAACGGCACCACCAATTATTTCACGGCCAACGCACTCAACGTTACGAACCTCGCGAAACTTGTGGACGATCCAGCGCATGTGGACGAATCACCGGCTTCCAGCGCGCCGCGGAATCGCGCGCTCCAGTTCAGCGGCGACAATGAACTTCAATTCAAGGGCATCGCCCATTTCCGTCGCACCGACGAGTTTTCGTTCAACCTTTGGCTCAAACCGGCTGAATCGCAGCCCCGCGCCGTGGTGCTGCATCATTCGCAAGCCGCGCAGGACGCCGGCAGTCGTGGTTACGAATTGCTGCTTGAAGACGGAAAACCGGCGTTCGGCCTGATCCATTTCTGGCCCGGAAACGCGATCAAGGTCCGCGCCAAACAAGCGTTGCCCTTGAACCAATGGTCGCAAATCACAGTCACCTATGACGGCTCCAGTCGCGCGGATGGAATCCGCCTCTATCTCAACGGCAAACCGCTCGAAACCGACATCATCCGAGACAACCTTTACAAGGACATCGTCCATCGCAAGGAATGGAATGACACGCTGGTCGGGAAAATCAACCTGACACTCGCGGGCCGTTTCCGCGACAGCGGTTTCAAGAACGGAGCGATTGACGAACTGGAAGTGTTCGATGTCTGTCTGACGGATGCCGAAATTGCCGCGCGAACGGGCCGCGCGTCCAGCGTCAGTGATGAGGCGATGAAGGCACATTACCTCGCGCGCCATGACGAATCGTATCGCGCCGCCGTTGCGGAATTAAAACAGCTTCGCGAACGGGAAAACGAACTGGTCAACGACGTGCCGGAGATCATGGTGATGAAAGAATTGGAGCAGCCACGACCGGCGTTTCTTCTGGAGCGCGGCGCTTACGATTCGCCGGGCGAACCGGTGCAACGCGACACGCCTGCCAGTGTGATGCCATTCCTCGAAGGCCAGCCGCGCAACCGCCTGGGTCTGGCCAACTGGATGATTGACCCTCAGAATCCGCTCACGTCGCGAGTCGTCGTGAATCGCGTCTGGCGCATGCACTTCGGTCGCGGCATTGTCACCTCACAGGAAGATTTTGGTGTTCAAGGCAAACTGCCGTCGCATCCCGAATTGCTGGACTGGCTCGCAGGCTGGTTCATGGAAAACGGTTGGGACATGAAGGCGCTGCACCGATTGCTCCTGACATCGGCAACCTACCGGCAATCTTCGTCCGCCCCGGACGATTTGCTGGACCGCGACCCCGACAACGTGTTGCTGGCGCGCGGACCGAAACACAGATTGCTGGCCGAACAGATTCGCGACAGCGCGCTCGCGGCCAGCGGATTGTTGAATCCAAAGCTGGGCGGTCCGAGCGTGAAACCGTATCAGCCGGAAGGTTTGTGGGAGGAAGCGGGGACGGGCGCGAAGTACACACAGGACAAGGGCGACAAGCTGTATCGCCGCAGTCTTTACACGTTTTGGAAACGCACGGCGCCGCCGCCGTCCATGCTGACGTTTGATGCCACGTCGCGCGAGGTCTGCACCGCCAAACGGGAATCCACCACCACGCCGTTGCAGGCGCTGGTGCTGCTCAACGACCCGCAGTTTGTCGAGGCTGCGCGCGCGCTGGGAGAACGGTTGTTGAGGGAAAACCCTTCGGACTTGAACGCGCGGATTCGCGGCGCCTATCGTTCGTTGACCGGACGCGAACCGGACACCGCCGAACTGTCCGTCATGCGGCGGTTGTTTGAGCAACAGCAATCATTCTACGCCCAGGACACCGACGCCGCGGAACAACTGTTGAGCGTCGGAGAATCGCCGTGGGACAAATCCCTGCCGCGCGCGGATTTCGCGGCCACGACGGTGATGGTCAGCGCCGTCATCAACATGGATGAATTTGTGATGCTCCGTTGACATGCCAGAACCCATGAACAACCACGTTTGCACAGGGCCGCTGCCGGCTGCCGGACTCTCGCGCCGCTCGTTCCTCAATCGCTTCGGCATGGGACTGGGCGGCATCGCGCTCGCCAACATCATCAATCCTGCCGGGCTTTTGGCGTCCGCGGCGGCGACGCCGGACGCGGGGATTCTCGGCGGTCAATTGCATCATCCGGCGAAGGCAAAACGCGTGATCTATCTGTTCATGGCGGGCGGGCCATCGCAGATGGAAACGTTCGATTACAAGCCGCTTCTCAACC
>DAOLDN010000068.1:0-11432 GCA_035327385.1 Verrucomicrobiota bacterium
GCAGTTCGGCGGCGGTGGGAGCAGAACCGGCGGCAACAACACCGGCGGGCGTTTCTGCCTTGGGAGCTTCGACTGCGGCGCCTGCGTCAACTTTCTTGGCTGCCTTGGTTTCGTCAGCCGTCTTGGCTGCCGTTTCGGCGGCAGGAGTGTCGGACTTGGTCTCCTTCTTCGGAGCGGCTTTCTTTTTCGTTTCGTCGGCCATAGGAAATCAATTCTGTTTAGTGGATGCCAGTCTTGGCGTTCGGATTGCGCTGCACACCGACGGTCTTGCGCGGACCTTTGCGTGTGCGGGCGTTGGTCTGTGTGCGCTGACCGCGAACGGGCAGTCCGCGCAGATGGCGGATGCCGCGATAGCACTTGATGGCCTGCATGCGCTTGAGGTTCAAGCCGTGCTCACGTCGCAGATCGCCCTCGATGACATACTTGCCGTCCTGGATGGCGTGGACAATCTGCGAAAGCTGGGCTTCCGTCAGGTCTTTGGCGCGGATGGCCGGGTCAATGTTTGCGCGAGCCAGGATCTCCTTCGAGTTGGCCGGGCCGATGCCGTAGATGTATCGCAGCGCGATATCAATGCGCTTGTTCGGTGGGACTTCGACTCCAATGATGCGTGCCATAGACTATCCTTGACGTTGTTTGTGGCGTTTGTTCGTGCAGATGACACGAATGACCCCGCGGCGACGCACTATCTTGCAGTGCTCGCAAAGTTTTTTTACTGACGCGCGAACTTTCATATTCGATTCAAATCAATTCGTTCCGACCAAAATACGCCCCGACGACAAATCGTAGGGCGTCAGCTGCAATTCCACTTTTTCCCCGGGCGCAAATCTCCGAGCCGCCTTCCCGCGACCGGCCACAAAGCCCAGCAACCGGTGACCGTTGGCCAGTTCCAACCGATACGTGCCGTTGGACAGCGCTTCGACCACTACACCTTCAACTCGGAAGGCATCTTTTCCGGCCATGTCAAAATCTCCGGCTCACCTTCGGTGATCAAAACCGTGTGCTCAAAATGAGCGGATAGTGAACCATCTTGCGTCACTACTGTCCAGCCGTCTTTCAGTATTTTTACGCCCGGTTGACCCGCGTTGACCATCGGCTCGATCGCCAACGTCATGCCCGGCCGCAACTTCTGGTTGCTCTTTGGGTCCACGAAATTCGGCACCTGCGGCTCTTCGTGCATCGTTCGCCCGACGCCGTGCCCGACAAACTCGCGGACGACGCTGTAGCCGTTGCCCTCGACGTAATTCTGTATGGCGCGGGAGATGTCCGTGACCCGCTTGCCCGGCAACGCCTGCGCGATGCCCTCGTAAAGCGCCTTCTCGGTCACATCCATCAACTGCTGCGCTGCCACCCCGCACCCGCCCACCGCCACCGTCCGCGCGTTGTCCCCGATGAACCCGCGATAAATCACTCCCACGTCCACGCTCACGATGTCGCCAAACCGCAACTGCCGGTCATTGGCCAGACCGTGAACCACCTCGTCATTGACCGAGATGCACGTGTGGCACGGATACTTCCTGTATCCCAAAAACGCGCTGCGCGCCCCGTAATGCTTGATGCGCGCCGCCGCATGTTCATCCACTTGCTTCGTAGTCACTCCCGGCTGGATGAAGGCGGCGATGTCCGACAGCACCCTCGCGGCGACTTCGCACGCAGGCCGCATCAACTCCAGATCCCGGTCGCTCTTGAGAATAATCATCTGCCTCTCAGTCTTCTTCTCGCTCTCAGTTTTTGTTCCAAGCTCCCGCCGTCCGCACCCGGGTCAAGACAACGATTCAGATCAAGAGCCGAACTTCAGAACCGCCCGCGAATCCTGCCCTTCTTCAAAAAGCCGTCGTAGTGGCGCATCAACAGATGCGACTCAATCTGGCGCGTCGTGTCCAGCATCACGCCAACCATGATGAGCAGACTCGTGCCTCCGAAGAACGTTGCGACCGCGTACGGAATCTTCATGTTCGTCGCCAGAATGATGGGGATCACGGCGATCACCGTCAAAAACACGGCACCCGCCAGCGTGATGCGGCTCATCGCGTTGTGCAGATAGTCGCTCGTCGCGGTTCCCGGACGCACGCCCGGAATGTAACCGCCGTTCTTTTTCAAATCGTCCGCGATCTGCAATTCATTGAATTGCGTCGCCACCCAGAAATACGAGAAGAACAAAATCATCAGACCGTAGATCACCAGATACAACAGCGCGCCCTCCTGCAACGCCCTCGCGATGTCGCCAAAGAACTTCACATTGAAGGTCTGGCCGAGGAAGAGGAAAATCTTCTGGGGAAACATCAGGATGGCCTGCGCGAAAATAACGGGCATGACACCGGCGTAATTGACCTTCAGCGGCATGAACGACGTTCCTCCGGAATACACTTTGCGGCCCACGGCGCGCTGCGCGTATTGGACCGGAATCTTGCGCTGCGCCTGCGTCACCGCAATCACTCCCGCGATCACTCCCGCCAGCAACAACACCAGGGCGATGGCGTGACCGAAGTTGAACTGGGCTTCCAATCCGTCGCCCGGGAAAAACATGTCTTTCAATCCGGTCACACCGGCGGGTAAACGCGCCAGAATACCGATGGTGATCACAAGCGAAACACCGTTGCCGATGCCGCGTTCGGTGATCTGCTCGCCCAGCCACATCAACAACATCGTTCCCGTCGTCAACACCAACAAAGTCTGGATACGATACCACCAGATCTGGAACGGCGTATCCTCATATAGCACCAGCCGTCCGATGCCCTCGCCGAAAATGGATTCAGGCCGCTCCCAGCCGATGGCCATGACGAAACCCTGGCCCAGGCACAACAACACTGTCAGATACCGTCCGTATTGGATGATCTTGGCGCGACCACCCTCTTCACGCGCCAGTTTGCTCAACTGCGGGATGACCGCGCTCAACAACTGAATGATGATCGTCGCGCTGATGTACGGCATGATGCCCAGCGCGCCGATGGCGCAATGTTCCAGTGCGCCGCCCGTGAACAGGCTGTACATCCCCAACAAACCACCGCCCGCCGCAGAGTTGCGATCGAAGAATGCTTTCAGTTCCGCTCCGTCCAGACCGGGAATGGGAACGAACGCGATCAAACGCGCAACCGCCAGGATCGCAATCGTGAACAGGATGCGCGACTTCAGCTCCGGAATCTTGAGGCAGTTGCCGAAGGTATTGACGATGGAGCGATACATGCCTGCGCTCGTTTAAGCTTTTGCGGGCGCAGCTTTTTGAACGGCGACCACTTCGCACGTTCCACCCTTGGATTCAATCTTTTTGCGGGCCGCGTCGCTGAACGCATGCACGCAAACCGTCAATTTCTTGCCCAGGTCGCCGTCGCCGAGGACCTTGATGCCGTCGCCCGGTCCGTTGGCCAGACCAACGGCCCGCAACGCCGCCTCGTCCACACGGGCACCATCTTCAAACACGTTCAACGACTCGACGTTGACGGGAATGTAGCGCGTGCCGAAGCGCGTGTTGTTGAAACCGCGCTTGGGAATGCGGCGAATCAGCGGCATCTGGCCGCCTTCAAAACCGATGCGGATGGAACTGCCCGAGCGCGCGGTCTGGCCCTTGCCGCCGCGACCGGCCGTCTTGCCGCGTCCGCTGGATTCGCCCTGACCCAACCGCTTGCGTCGGTGTTTGGCTCCGGGCCGTGGTTTGAGATCGTGTAAGCGCATAAACTTTTAGTTCGCCGCAGTCGCCTGCGGAGCTTGAGGGGTTTCGACTTTCTTCAACGAAATGCCGCGGCTGCGATAAATGTCCTCGCGCAGGCGCAGGCTCAACAACGCCTTGAGCGTGGCCTTGACCACGTTGGCGGCGTTCTTCGATCCGAGCGACTTGCTCAGAATGTCCTTCACGCCGGCGGATTCCAGCACGGCGCGCACGGTCTTGCCGGCGATGATTCCCGTTCCCGGTGACGCCGGTCGCAACAGGATTCGCGCTCCGTCGAATTCAGAAAACACCTCGTGCGGAATCGTCGAGTCCCTCAACGAAACAGGCTGCATGCGGGTGCGGGCCAGTTCGCCGCCGCGGCGGATGGCATCGGCCACTTCGCTCGCCTTGCCCAATGCGTAACCAACGCGGCCCTTCTTGTCGCCGACGACGACGAGGGCGCTGAAGTTGAAGCGGCGGCCGCCTTTGACGACTTTCGACGAGCGGTTGATGAACACGACCTTTTCGGACAGTTCCTCTCCGCGTTCGCCGTCGAAGCTCATCTCGGGCGCTTCGCTGGTCTGGCGGGGACGCCGTCCACGCGGGCCCCGACCCTGACGCTGTTGAGGTGCGGGCGATTGTTGCGCCTCGGCTGGATTTTGATTCTCTTCAGACACAGTATTCTCTCCGTTCCGGGTTGACTAAAATTGCAGACCGGCTTCGCGCGCCGCGTCGGCGAGCGCCTTGACCTTGCCGTGATAACGCGCTCCGCCACGGTCGAAAACGACCTGTTTGATGCCCTTGTCCAATGCGGTGCGGGCGGCCAGTGCGCCGATGGTTTTCGCGCTGTTGACGTTGGCGGACAGCTTTTCGCGGTCCGGCACGGATTTGGCCGTGGTGCAGGCGGACGCCAGCGTCTTGCCGATGCTGTCGTCAATGAACTGCACGTAGATGTGCGTGTTGCTGAAGCACACGCTCATGCGCGGACGTTCGTTCGTGCCGCTGACCTTCTTGCGCACACGCCAGTGGCGCAGTTGTGAGAGGCGATGTTTTTTTTCAGTTCTCATTTTAGGAGCCACGGGTTTTGCCGTGGCGAATCGGTGCCGGTCGTTATTGTACGGTCTTGCCTTCCTTGCGCTGGACGTGTTCGCCCGCATAGCGCACTCCCTTGCCCTTGTAGGGTTCGGGCGGATAGTAACTGCGGATTTCCGCCGCAACACGGCCCACCACCTGGGCATCCGGGCCTTCGATGGTCAGCTTGGTGTTTTCCTCGACGGTCACCTTGATCTGGTCGGGAATCGGATAATTGATCGGGTGCGAAAAACCCAGCAACAGGTTGACGGTCTTTCCCTGGACAGCGGCCTTGAAACCGACGCCCTGGATTTCCAGCTTCTTGACGAAACCATCGGTGACGCCGGTGACCATGTTGCTCAACAATGCCCGGCTCAAGCCATGCAAAGCCTTTGCCTGAGGATCATCCCCGTCCCGGCTGACGGTGATCTTGCCGTCGGCGACCTTGAGACTGGTGCGCTTCGGCAGTTCCCAGTCGAGCTTGCCCTTCGGGCCTTCGACATGGACCTTCTGGCCCTTGACCTCCACCTTCACCTTCGGTGGGATGGCAATCGGTTGTTTTCCAATTCGCGACATAAATCGTTTTGCGTGTTGCGTGAACTGTTACCAGACGTAGCAGAGCAGTTCGCCGCCAATGTTTTTCTTGCGCGCCTGCGTTCCGGTCATCACGCCTTCCGACGTGGAGACGACCGCCACGCCGAGTCCGCCGCGAACGCGGGGGATTTCGGTGGCACCGACGTAATTGCGCAAGCCCGGCTTGCTGATGCGGCGCAATCCTTCGATGACGTTTTTTTTGCCCTCGTATTTGAGGCGGATCTTGAGCGTTTTGGCGGTTGCGCCTTCAACGCTGACGTCGGCCACGTAGCCTTCCTGTTTGAGGAGGTGGGCGATGCTTTCCTTCAAGCGCGAGTGGGGCATCTGCACCACCGGCAGCAACGCGCGGGAGGCGTTGCGGATGCGCGTCAACATGTCTGAAATCGGGTCCATCATAAAATTAACGGCGGTTACCAGCTTGCTTTCACCACACCGGGGATCAATCCGTTGAGCGCCGCCTCGCGGAACGTGAGACGCGAACAGCCGAATTTGCGGATGTAGGCGTGACGGCGTCCGCTCTTGGAGCAGCGGTTGACGACGCGCACCGGGCTGGCGTCCTTGGGCAGCTTCTGCAATCCGGCGTAGTCGCGCTTGGCCTTCAGTTCGGCGCGCAACGCGGCGTATTTTTTCACCGTTTCCATCTTGCGCTTGTTGCGCTCAATCCATGCTGTCTTTGCCATAAATTCTTGGGTTTATTTTTCAGCAAGCGGCAGTCCCATCAACTTCAACAGGTCCAGTGCCTGCGCGTCATTCGGGGCGGTCGTGACAATCGTCACATCCATCCCTTGCGTGCGCTTGATCTTGTCCAGCTCGATCTCCGGGAAGATCGTCTGGTCCGGGATGCCAAAGGTGTAATTGCCGCGGCCATCGAACTTGCGCGGGGACAATCCACGGAAGTCACGGATGCGGGGCAACGCCGCCGCGACAAGGCGGTCGAAAAACTCATACATTGCGTCCTGACGCAGCGTGACGCGGCAGCCGATGGGCTGGCCTTCGCGCAATTTGAAATTGGCGATGCTGTGGCGGGACTTGCTGATGACGGGCTTGCGGCCCGTGATCATTGCGAGGTCCTTGGCGGCATCCTCGATGGCACCCTTTTCCAGCGACGCACTCACACCCATGTTCACGACGATTTTCGTCATGCGCGGGATCTGGTGCACGTTGGCGAACTTGTGCTTCTCCTTCAGAGCCGGCACAACTTCTTTCACGTATTTGTCGTAGAGTCTGGCTTTCATTTTTTCGTGCCACGGATTTGGCCGTGACGTTTTTAATTCGTTTTCGGTTCTCAAGCCTTCGCCGTTTCCGCCGCCGGGGCCTTCTTCCCGGAACGCGCGTCGAACAGTTCCGCCTTCATCACGTTGGAGACGTGGAGCGTGCCTTCGCGCTCGACGATGGCACCCTGCGGATACTGCTGGTTCTTGCGAGTGTGGCGCTTGATCATGTGGACACCTTCCACCACGACACGGCTTTTCTTGGAGGCCACGGCGATGATCTTGCCGCGCTTGCCCTTGTCGGCTCCGGCAATCACAACCACTTCGTCGCCCTTTTTAACATGGAAACTCATAGTCTGTTCTTCCTCAATCAAATGACTTCGGGCGCGAGCGAGATGATCTTCATGAACTTCTTCTCGCGAAGCTCGCGCGCCACGGGACCGAAAATGCGCGTGCCCTTGGGGTTCTGTTCGGCGTCAATGATGACGACCGCGTTGCTGTCGAAACGCAGATACGAACCGTCGCTGCGACGGATCGCGTTGCGCGTGCGGACAACGACCGCATTGTGGACCTCGCCCTTCTTGACCTGGCCGTCGGGCGCGGCGTCCTTGATGTGGACCTTGATGACGTCGCCGATGCCGGCGTAGCGCTGGTTCTTGCCCAGCACGCCGATGGCCCAGGCGACTTTCGCGCCGGTGTTATCGGCAACATCGAGATGTGAACGGACTTGAAGCATAATTTTTCAGTTCAGGCTGCCACACGTTCCACGCCGCTGGCGCGTTCCACGACTTCGACCAGTCGCCAGCTCTTGGTTTTGGAGAGCGGACGGGTTTCCTGGATGCGAACGCGGTCGCCGACCTTGGCTTCGCGCTTTTCGTCGTGCGCGTAGAATTTCTTGTACGCGGTGACGACCTTTTTGAAGCGCGGGTGCGGGAAACGGCGCTCGACGCGGACCACGATGGTCTTGGTCATCTTGTCGGAGATGACTTCGCCGACGCGTTCTTTGCGGTGCGTGCGCGCTGTTGCGGTTTGTGCGGTGGTTTCTGACATACGAGATTCGTTCAGGCCGATTTGTTGCGGAGTTGGGAAATGCGGGTTTCGACGCGGGCGATGTCGCGGCGCAGCGTTCGCAGGCGTGCCGGTTTTTCCAGTTGCGCGCTCGCCTGCTGCAATCGCAGGTTGAACATTTCCTGGCGCAGCTCGCGGCTCTTGGAGCCCAGCTCGACCAGCGTCATTTCCTTGATGTCTGCAAATTTCATGATCGTGTTAAGCCTTGCTCCGGTGGCGCGAGATGAACTTGGTTTTGATGGGCAGCTTGGTGGCGGCCAGTCGCAGCGATTCGCGAGCGATGACCTCGGAAACTCCGTCCACCTCAAACAGCACGTTCGCGGGACGGATGACCGCAACCCAGCCTTCCAGCGGGGCCTTGCCCTTGCCCATTCGGGTTTCCAGCGGCTTTTTGGTGTAGGATTTTTGCGGGAAAACGCGGATCCACATCTTGCCGTGGCGTTTCATGTTGCGGGCAATGGCCACGCGGCATGCCTCGATCTGCTTGCTGTCCAGCCAGCAGCGTTCCAACGCCATGAGGCCGTATTCGCCGAATGCGACCGTGCTGCCGGCATACGCCAGGCCGGCCCGGTTGCCGCGGTGCATTTTGCGGTATTTGACTCTTTCGGGTATCAACGCCATATCAAATTCCCTCTTCTAAATCAGTTTGCGGCAACCTCGGCCGCAGGCTGCTGGGCCGGGGCTTTTTGCGGTTTGTTTTCGCCCTTGCAGATCCAGCATTTGACGCCCAGCTTGCCATACATGGTGTGCGCCTCGGCGAATCCGTAATCAATGTTCGCGCGCAGCGTGTGCAGCGGCACGCGTCCCCAGTGATACATCTCGACCCGCGCCAGTTCCGCGCCTCCGAGGCGGCCCGCGCAGCGGATCTTGATGCCCTCCGCCCCAAAGTCCTTGGCGGTTTGCAAAGCTTTCTTCATCGCACGACGGAACGAGACGCGGCGTTCCAGTTGCAGCGCGACGTTTTCGGCGACGAGTTGGGCGTCAATCTCCGGCTGCTTGATCTCCACGATGTCCACGTAGATTTCCTTGCCGGTCATCTTGCTCAACTCTTCCTTGATCTTGTCAATTTCCGCGCCCTTGCGGCCGATGACGACTCCGGGTCGGGCGGTGAGAATGGTGATGCGGCAGCGGTTGGCGGCGCGCTCGATGAGGATGCGCGGCACGGATGCCGTTTCCAGTTTCTTCTTGAGCAGGTCGCGGATCTGCTGGTCTTCGGCGAGCAGTTTGCCGAATTCCTTTTTCCCGGCGAACCACTTGGAGCGCCAGTCTTTGTTGACGGCGACGCGAAGACCGATTGGATTGGTTTTCTGGCCCATAATTACTCGTCGGACAAAATGATTTTAACGTGACAACGGCGCTTGAGGATCGGACCGGCGGAGCCACGCGCCTTGGGGGTGAAACGTTTCAGGGTGGTGGCCGTGCCCGCGACAGCTTCCTTCACAACCAGCGTTTCGGGCTTGAGCTTGTTGTTGTTCTCCGCGTTGGCGATGGCCGAACGCAGCGTTTTGGCAACGACCCGCGCACCCTTGCGAGGGGTGAAAGACAGCGCCGCCTGCGCTTCGAGAGCGGACAATCCCTGGATCTGGCGCACGACCTCGCGCATTTTCTGCGCGGACATCGGGATGTTTTTGGTGATGGCTTGGACTTGCATGCTACTTGGCCTCCGCCTTTGCCGTGTGAGCGCCGTGCTTCTTGAACGTGCGCGTCGGTGAAAATTCTCCGAGCCGGTGGCCCACCATGTTCTCGGTCACGAACACAGGCGCGAAAATCTTGCCGTTGTGAACACTGAACGTGAGACCGACAAAATCCGGCGTGATCATCGAACGGCGAGACCACGTCTTGATCGGTGATTTCTGGTTCGTGGACTTGGCCTTCTGGATCTTGTCCTGAAGGTGCAGATCAACGAACGGACCTTTTTTAATCGAGCGTCCCATAGTGTTTACTTGTTCTTCATCGGCCGGCCATCGCGGCGGACCACGATGAAACGGTTGGAATACTTTTTCTTTTCACGGGTCTTGTAACCCTTGGCCAACAGACCCCAGGGCGAGGTCAACTGCTGCCAGCCGCCGCCGGACTTGGATTTGCCTGCGCCGCCACCGTTCGGGTGATCCACGGGATTGCGGGTCACACCGCGGTTGATCGGGCGGATGCCGCGATGCCGCGAACGGCCTGCCTTGCCGAGGATCACGTTTTCGTGCTCCGCGTTGCCCACCTGGCCGATGGTCGCGTAGCAGTTCTCGTTGACCTTGCGGATTTCACCGGAGGGCAGACGGATCTGCGCGTAACCTTCATCGCGCGACATCAACGTGGCCGACCCGCCCGCCGTGCGGACCATCTGGCCGCCGCGACCGGGAGTCAGTTCGATGTTGTGGATGGCGATGCCGACGGGAATGGACTTGAGCGGAAGGGAATTGCCGATTTCAGGCGGCGCGGTCGGTCCGCTGGAAATCTTGCCGCCGACCTGGATGCCGGTGGGAGCGATGATGTAACGCTTCTCGCCGTCGGTGTATTGCAGCAACGCGAGCCGCGCGGAACGAAGCGGGTCGTATTCAATCGCGGACACCGTGGCTTCGACACCCTGCTTGTTGCGTTTGAAATCCACGAGGCGGATCTTCTGTTTGTGTCCACCGCCGATGCCGCGGGCCGTCACACGGCCATAGCAATTGCGTCCGCCGGTTTTCTTGCGGATTTGCACCAACGCCTTTTCGGGCTTGGTCTTTGTAACGTCGCTGTAATCTGCGAACGTGACGTAGCGCAGAGACGGCGTTAGCGGTCTAAATGTTTTTACTGGCATAAAAAAACAAAGTTCAATCAGCAACTCTTGGAGTCGGCGGGCCATCATTCCCGTCCCCGTGGGAGATCGGTTATCGGTCCGCAGCCATGCTGCCCGTTCCGCCCGAGGGCGAAAGGGACGCGAAGAATAGCCGGATGGATTTATCGTGCAAGCACTTTTTTGAAATAATTTGATTGTCGCGGTGAACCGTAATGAATTCCGCGCCAATCGGTCGAAACTCCAGATGCCCGTCTCGATCTTGGAGACGGAATTCAAATCTCGAAAACCTCTATCTGACCCGGGAATCTCGAGCCGGCGACTGTTCCGAAAGCGTTACGGCACATATTCACTCTTGCATCGGTAATCAGTTTCGTTGAATAAAACCATCATGCGCTCAATTATTCTCACGGTCGCCATCGTTTCCTGGCTTGCAATCACTTCTTCCTCGATTGCAGGCCAGGCGCACACCAACCGGACGGTCGTGTCAGGCGAAAAGTCCACATACGTCATTGTCCACGGCGCGTGGGGTGGCGGCTGGGCGTTCAAGGAGGTGGAGCGCCTGTTGCGCGAGGACGGCCATACCGTCTATCGCCCGACACTCACGGGTCAGGGCGAGAAGAACCACCTGGCAGGATTGCTGACTACAAACATTGACCTGAACCTGCACATTGCCGACGTCGTGAACGTGATCGAGTGGGAGAAACTCCAGAACATCGTGCTGGTGGGTCACAGTTACGGCGGCATGGTAGTCACAGGCGTGGCGGATCGCGTGCCGCAACGGATCAAACACTTGATCTATCTGGATGCGTTCGTTCCAGAGAACGGCGAAAGCGCAAATTCCATCCGTGGTCGCTCAGGCATTGATCGGCCCGTCACGAACAGTTTCGTCATCCCCACCTGGATCAAGGGCAATGAACCTGTTCCTCATGACGTGCCGCATCCGGCGATGACCTTTAGCCAGCCAATTGCGTTGACGAATCAGGTCGCCGCTCAGAAAGTTCCCACAACCTACATCCTGACAGTGGACGCCGGACGCAATCCGGATTCTGATCCGTTCTTCCGATTCTACGAGCGT
>DAOLDN010000069.1:0-11393 GCA_035327385.1 Verrucomicrobiota bacterium
AGTTGTTCCCCAAACCGCTCGCCGTGCGCAGTCCCGAATCCTGGGCGTTGCGGGCCGCCTTCCCTTTGCTCGTCCTGGAGAAGCTCTCCACGCCCCTGCGCCGCATCGCTCAGGCTGCCAACACCGCCCTGCTGCGACTCCTGACTCCCGTCGCACTCAAGGCCGGCGAGGGCATGACCGACGCCGATTACAAGGAACTGCTCGAACTGGCCTTCCAACAAGGCGCTCTGGCCGAATCCGAAAAGGAAATCATCCTACAGATCATCAGCCTCGACCATCGCACGGCCCGCGACGTGATGTTGCCGCGCTCGCGAATGGCGTGCATCCCGGACGATTTGTCCGTGGAGGAAATGATCGCCGCCGCCCGAAGGTTCAAACATCGCCGGCTGCCGATGTTTGACGAAACGCCGGATACCATCGTCGGCATTCTCAACACCCGCGCGTTGCTGCTCGACCCCAACGCCGATCTCGCCGACGCCATCGAATTTCCATCGTTCGTTCCTGCGACGATGAACCTGCTGCAACTGCTCAAAAGCTTGCAGCGCCAGCAACGCGGAATGGCCGTGGTGCTCGATGAATTTGGAGGCACTGCGGGCATCGTGACCATGGAAGACATCCTCGGCCAGTTGGTGGGACGCATCCGGGCGGAGGTTGAAACCGAACGGTTCGTCATGGAAAAACTGGCGGCGGGACGATGGCACATCACGGGAACGATGCGCGTGAATGATTTCCGCCGCGAACACCCGACGCTGGGCGAAGTGCAGGAAGTCGAAACCATGGGCGGCCTGCTGACACACCTGCTGGGCGTGGTTCCGTTGCAGGGCGAGAGCGCCACGTTTCGCGGCTTGAAACTCACGGCGCACGTCGTGGACGAACGCCGCGTGCGCGAACTCATCGTGGAGGTGTCCCGATGAACGGCGAAAACATGCTGACGTGGATCATCCTGCCGACGTGTCTGACGCTGTCGTTCCTGTTGTCCGGCATGGAGGCGGGAGTGTTCGTGTTGAGCCGCTATCGCGTGCGCCGGCTGATGCGCTCGGGCCGTTCCTCGGCGCGCGTGCTGAACAATTTCCTGGAAAACCCGGAACGCTTCCTGTGGACGATCCTCGTCGGCAACACCATCGTCACCTTCACCACGCTGGGCTGGCTGGTGGCCGTGCTGCATCAGCATCTGGCCGACCGGCGACTGCTGTTCGCAATCACGTTCGCGGCACTTGTGTTTCTCTTTTACGCGCTGTTCGACCTGTTGCCCAAGATGCTGTTCCGGTCCTACCCCAACCGCCTTTGCATGTTCTTCGCCAAACCGTTCCGCCTCGTTTATCTGGCACTGCGGCCCGTGGTCCATCTGGTGGAAAAATCGTCCGCCGCCCTGCTCCGCTGGACCGGCGGCACGGCCTTCACTGGAAAATTGTTCGGCAACCGCGAGGAACTGCGCCACGCCATGCAGGACAGCGCCCAACCCTTGAGCACCGAGGAACGCACCATGATCAACCGCGTGCTCGATCTGCAATCGCTCACCCTGCGCCAAATCACCACACCGCTGCAGCAAGTGGTCATGGTTGAGACCAGCACTGCCGTCCGTGACGCCTTTGTCGTCGCCCGCGAACGCCACCTCGCGCGCCTGCCCGCCTTTGAAACGCGCGAGGGACGACGGCGCATCATCGGATTGATCGCGCTGCACTCGCTGCTCTATCAGTCCGACCTCGACACTTCCAAACCGGTCGCCAATTTCATTCGCCCGGCAATTTTCCTTCCGGAAGACACGCGGCTGGAGGTCGCTTTGCGCCAGATGCAACGCGGCGGTCAGCGGCTTGCTGTCGTTCTCAACCCCGCCGGGCAGGAAACCGGCGTGGTGAGCCTGGAAGACATTCTGAAGGTCATCTTCGGGGAGGTGCGACTCTGAACATGGACTGGGAACTCGTCATCTTCGTTCTGCTGCGCATCATCGCCGTCATCGGCCTGGTGCTGTTGAACGGATTTTTTGTCGCCACGGAATTTGCACTGGTCAAAGTGCGCCACACACAGCTCGAACCGCTGGCCAATCGCGGCCAGCGACGCGCGAAAATGGCCCTGCACCTCACGCATCATCTCGACGCCTACCTCAGCGCCTGCCAATTGGGCATCACGCTGGCGAGCCTCGCCCTGGGCTGGATTGGTGAGCCAGTCTTCACGGCGCTGCTCGAACCGGTATTCAACTGGGCCGGCGTCGAAAACAAACACCTCCGCGAAACCATCGCGCTCGGTTTCGGTTTCGGCACCATCACTTTCCTTCACATCGTCGTCGGAGAAATGGCTCCCAAATCCGTCGCCATCCGACTGGCAATGCCCACCGCCATGTGGATTGCGTACCCGATGAAATGGTTCTACGTGACGATGTATCCTTTCATCTGGGTGCTCAACCAAAGCGCGTTGATGCTGCTGCGCTGGTGCGGGCTGGATCCTGCGCACGAAAGCGAGGGCGCGCACACCGAGGACGAGTTGCGCCTTGTGCTCGCCGCGTCCCAAAAACACCTGGGCGCGTCCGCCTTCAGCCGCCATCTCGTCCAGAACGCCCTCGAACTGCGCCACCGCGTCGTGCGCGAAGTCATGCGACCGCGACAGCAAATCACCGCGTTGGACACGGAGGCGAGCATCACGGATTGCGTCGAGCTTGCGGAGAAAACCCGTTACTCCCGATTCCCGCTTTGCACGAACGGCGACCTCGACAAGGCGCTGGGCGTGGTCCACATCAAGGACCTTTACGCGCTGAAGACACAGGCCCGGAGCGGCGCGGAATTGAAACCCGTGCTCCGCAAACTGATCTACGTTCCCGAAACGGCGCGCCTGGAAAAACTCCTGCAACTGTTCCTCGAACGAAAACTTCACGTCGCGCTGGTCGTGGACGAATACGGCGGCACGATGGGCCTGGTGTCGTTGGAAAACATCCTCGAGGAACTGGTGGGCCAGATCCAGGACGAATTCGACCAGGAAAAACCTCCGTTGATTCGCACCAGTGAAACCTCGTGGGAAGCGGACGGCGCCCTGCCCGTGCATGAACTGGAGGAACTCATCGGCGAACGATTGCAAGCCGAGGACGTCACCACCGCCAGCGGCTGGATCACTCACAGGCTCGGCGGATTCCCAAAACCCGGCGACACCCTTAACGTCGGCGCGTTCGTCCTGCGCGTGGAGGAAATGGACGGCACCCGCGTCGCAAAATTGAAGCTCACCCGACAAGCCACCCAACCGTAGGACGCAAGACAGGCGTCGCGCCCGTCTCACTTCGATGCCCGCCTCGCGCCCGGATGGAAATGGACTCGACGCTTGAATCGCAAACTCAAAGCTGCATGATATGTCGCGCTTGACCGACACTCGCTCAACTTCCAGCACGAACGACGGCGGCAACTCCGCCAAACCGGTCCTGTCCTGGATTGAAATCTTCATCGGCGCACTGCTGGCGTTGACGGCGCTGGCTGCGATTCACGGGGCACTCATCGCCAATGTGCCGGAAGCGGACTTTTCGCGAGCGACAATGTATCAAAAGCGCGCCGTCATGCTCGCCTCCGAATCCGACCCCGTGCGCCGCGACTCCGTTTGTATTCCCCTCTCGGCCTTCGGGCGTTCCGTGGATGCCCAGATGCCCACCAACGCCCGCATTTTCCTGATGAACATGGTCGGACCGGAATTTGCCGGCGACCTCGGTTACTATTATTTCCTCACCTATTACCTGTTCCCACGCGAAGTCGCCATCTCACTGGGCGACCCGGCCCATTACACGCTGACGGGAATGGTCGGCCGCCTGCCCCGTTCCTCGGATGAACTGGTTGAAGCCGGTTATCATCTCGCGCTGCAAAAAACCCCCGACGGTCGCTGGAACAGTCAGATGCTCAAACCGCTGCCGGAAAACTCCGTCGCCAATCCGCCAAAACCCATCCGTGCCTCGGACGGTTTCATCGCGTTCCTGCTGCCGATCGCCGTCGCGCTTGCCGGTGTTCGTCTGCTGCGTTTGATTTTTCGCGAACTCGACAACGTTCTGTCCACGGGCGAATGGCTGGCGTGCGGCCTTGCGTTCGGAGCATTTTTGTCCACGCAGACCATTCTTGGCCTCCGGCTGGCTGGCCTCAAACTGGAGCAGCCGCTGGCGTGGGCGTTCATCATCTGGGGCGCGGTCGAACTGGGATTGATGATCAAGCGCGGAGTGAAACAGCCGCCCAAGTTGCAGACCCGGCAATTCTGGTGGCTGTTGCTGCTGCCTGCGGCGTTCATGGCGTGGCTGCTGTTTCGTCTGTCCGGCCTTGAAGGTCTGCTCGAATTCGACGCCATCGCGTTCTGGGCTTTCAAGGGAAAACTCTTCCACGAACTCGCCGGGAACGAGCTGTGGACGTGGCTGAAAAACCCGGCGCTCGGTTACGCGCACCTCGACTATCCGCTCACCGCGTCGTTGCTGCACTCCTTCACGTACGGCGCGCTGGGGCACGTCAACGAATTCGTCACCAAATTCTGGAACCAATGGATGCTCGTCCTGCTCGCGGCAAGCGTTCTGGGCGCGTCCCGCTTTCCAGGTCGCCGGCCGTGGGTGGCCGCTTCCGCCGCCACGATCATTTTTCTGTTGCCGCAAACGCTCGACTTCACGCTCAAGGAAGGCGGAACGATCCCCATGACGTTCTTCGCCGCGACCGCCTCGCTGCAACTGGCCATCGGGATGACGGACAAGAATGCCTCGCGACTGCGCCTGGGGTTGTTGCTGCTGATGGCGGCGGCGATGGTGAAGTTTGAAGGCATGGTCCTCATCGCCATGTGGGGCGTGCTGATTCTGTTGGACAGGGATTCGCGCAAGGCGCTGTGGCCGCCGAAGGATGTCGTCGTTCCGGTCGCGGTGGGATTCGCCTGCTGGCTGCCTTACGTGGTGTTCCGTCTCATCGGGCCGGCGTTGCATCCCGAATCTGCGTGGGCAAGCCTGTTGGTCAAAAACATTTCCGACGTGCTGCACATCGCCCCGATGACCTGCATCGGATTCATCTCACGGCGTTTTTTCAACAACGACTTCGCTTCATGGAACGCGGCGGACAATCAACACGCCGTGTGGGACGGCAAATGGACGGGAATCGGCTCGTTGGTGGACCAATCCACTTTCGGCGTCGCCTGGGTTGCACTGGCAATCACCGCTCTGCTGTTCGTCAAAGGTGGCGCGTTCCGCTGGACCGCGTTGAGGTTGTTCCTTGTGTTCATCGGCTTCGGCGTGTTCGTCGGGTTCGTCTGGAGCGCAACCCATTCCGAACCCTTGAGCTACGCGGGCGCGCTGGAAGGCAGCATCGGCATCAACGGCGGACGTTACCTTTATCCGGTGTTGATGTCCTGGGTGCTGGGGTCCATCGTCCTGCTCGCGCGTTCGACCTCGATGTCAAAAACTGATTCCCCTCCGCCCGGCCAACGCAAACAGAGCCAGGCCCGATCCGTTCATCGCCCTCACTAGCCACTGACAAGATTGCGCTTCACATGGAATGAACCATCGTGGTGACGCGAGGGCCGGCATGCGAGAACGCCGGCAGACAGCGTGGCACTTGTCATTTAACTGATTCCGAAATACACTTCCGCCATGAAGAACGATGTGCTGCCGGTCCAGATCCGGGGAATTCTTCCCGCCAACAGCGGTTGCGCGCTGTTTGTCGGCAACGACGAAAAGGTGTTTGTCATCAATGTCGAACCCCAGATGGGAGCCATCATCAGCATGTTCCTCCGCGAAACCCCAAAGGAACGCCCGCTCACGCACGATCTCGTTCAGAGGATTTTCACCGGATTCGGCATCACGGTCGAACGCGTCATCATCACCGAACTCAAGAATTCCACCTACTTCGCCAGGCTCATTCTCCAGCAACAAAACGAGGTCGCCCGCAAGATCGTGGAACTGGACGCCAGGCCCAGCGATTGTCTGGCCATCGCCGCCGCGCAGAAACGCCAGATCTACGTCACCCGTTCGCTCTTCGACCAGGTCGAGGACATGACCGAGGTGCTGGAGCGCATCAACGAATCAGGCAACGAACCCGACTGATTCCGATGCCCGCCGCCGCTGCCAAGCAGCCTTCCAACGTCGCGTTCATCTTCGGCGACGACGATTTCTCCGTCAAACAACGCGCCCGGAAGCTATTTGATCAATGGTCGCAGGAACTCGGCGGCATGGACCATGAAATCATCGAGGCCACCGTCACCAACACGGACGAGGCGTTGAAGGCGTTGTCCCGGTTGCGCGAGGCGCTTCAAACACTGCCGTTCTTCGGCAGCGGCAAGGTGGTGTGGCTGCGCGACTGCAATTTCCTCGGCGACGAACGCACGGCGCAATCCAGCGATGTCACCGATTCGCTGGCCGGTCTGGCGCAGGAATTGAAGGAGTTCAAATGGGACAACGTGCGGTTGCTCGTCAGCGCCGGCGCGGTGGACAAGCGAAGAACGTTTTTCAAGACGCTCGACAAAATCGGCAGGTCGGAGGTGTTTGAAAGCCTGTCCGTCAACGACAAGGACTGGGCGAATCGCGCCGCCGGCATTGCGCTCAAAGCCGTGCAGTCGCGAGGCAAAGAGATCACCGACAACGCCCTGGACGAACTCGTAGCCCGCATCGGACCCCAGACGCGCCAGTTGGAGTCCGAGGCCGAGAAGCTTTCCCTTTACGTCGGCCAACGGCGGGAAATCACCGGGGCGGATGTCGAAGCGATTTGCACACAAAACAAACTGGCCCGCGCCTTTGCGCTGGGCGACGCCCTGGGCGACCGCAATCTCCCCGTCCTGCTCAAGAGACTGGACGAGGAACTCTGGGAAATCCGGGCCAAAATTGACCGCGACAAATCCGCCATCGGACTTCTTTACGGGATGATCTCCAAAGTGCGCGCCATGTTGATGCTCAAGGAAATGCTTCGCGAAGGTTGGGTGAAAGAAACTTCAAATTACGCCGCCTTCAAATCGCAACTGGACCGCGTTCCGACGGACCAACTGCCGGCGGACAAACGTTTCAATCCGCTCTCGCTGAATCCCTACGTGTTGTTCAGGGCGTTGCCGCAATCGCGCAATTACACGGAGACGGAGCTGGTTCGGGCAATGGATTTGTTGCTGCAAGCCAATCGCAAACTGGTGTCCAGCGGGCTGGAGGATTCTCTGGTGTTGCAACAGACTCTGGTGCGCATCGTCGGCACGGGCCGCGGCACGCAATCAAGACTTGCGCGAATCGCCGCATGACCGAAACTATTGTCGGACGATGAGTGCGCCGTCTGGAAAAATGAAAGTATTGGTCGGGGAGGATTTCGCCTGTGTGAAAGTCTCCGGACGGGCCAATTTCACCCTCGGGATTGATTTCCAGACGCTGTTGTCGGAAATGCAGCGGCGCGACTACGGTTACGTGGTGATGGATTTGTCCGATTGCATGCTCATGGACAGCACGTTTCTCGGAATCCTGACCGGTTTCGGCCTGAAGATGAGCCAGACCAACGGAACGAAAAGGCGCGTTGTGGAACTGCTCAATCCCAATTCCCGCGTCTCCGACCTGCTGGAGAATCTGGGAGTGATACAGTTGTTCACCGTGCGCCACGGCACGAACGAATCTCCATGTCAGGAGATCCAGACCGGGTCGTCGGCCTCGCCCAGCCACCAGGAATTGACTCGCACCTGCCTCGACGCCCACAAGATTCTGATGGACCTCAGCCCGGAAAACGCGGCGCGGTTCAAGGACGTGGCGCAATTCCTCACCGAGGAATTGAAGAAACAGAAGACGCCAGCCTGACCGGGCGCGGGCCCGGCCCGCTGATCAACCCCGTTCTGGCGCTGTGTGCATCCGTCGCCGGCAATCAATTATTCTGAATGTGGCGTTGACTTTCCTGGTGGTTTTACTACCGTTTCGCCCCTTGAATTGAACTGAACGAACCGATTTATGCCGAACACGAAGTCAGCCGAACGCCGCATGCGCAACAGCGAACGCAAGCGCCTGCACAACCGCAGCATTGAATCCAGACTCCGCAAGACCGAACGCGATTTTCGCGTGTTGATCACCGCGGGCAAAAAGGACGAAGCCTCCAAAGCCCTCGCCGGCGTGCTTTCCGCGTTCGACAAGGCCGCCAAATCCGGCGTCGTCCACAAGGCCGCTGCCGACCGAAAAAAGTCGCGCCTGACACTGTCGTTGAACAGGCTCAAGTAGCCGTTGCCGTGTTCGCACGGTGAATTTTATCGAGGGCTGGGTTAACTCCCGGCCCTTTTCCGTTTCACGCATTCCCGGTGCGCTTTATCGCGGGGAACAGCCGGGACTTTGCCACTCCCATCTTCGCCAGCCGGTAGCTCAACCCGGTGGACAGACAGCCGAAGCCGTATCGGACGCTGCGGGAAAAATTGATGGATGACGCTTCCGCAAAATACTTCGTGGTACAACTCCCTTCGCCGATGGTGAACCCGTGCCAGAGAATTTGCGCGAGCATCTGGTTGTCGAAAACGAAGTCGTCGGAATTGACCGACAGGTCGAGCGATTGGAGGATGTCGCGCGAGAAGGCGCGGTAGCCGGTGTGGTACTCGGAGAGTTTCGCCCCCACCAGGATGTTTTCCGCCAGTGTGAGGAAGCGATTGGAGACGTATTTCCAGAGCGGCATTCCGCCTTTGAGCGCGTACCCGCCCAGAATCCTGCTGCCCAGCACGCATGGATGCAGGCCGTTGGCGATCATCGAGACCATGGCGGCCATCAGCTTGGGCGTGTACTGATAGTCCGGGTGAATCATCACCACGATGTCCGCGCCCGCCTCCAGTGCCAGGCGATAACACGTCTTCTGATTGCCGCCGTAGCCGGTGTTCGTCTCGTGAACGTGAATCTGCACGCCCTCCAGGCCGCGGGCGATGCGCACCGTTTCATCGTGGCTGCGGTCGTCCACCACGATGATCAAGTCCGCCAGCCTCTGCTGGCGAACCTCGTCATACGTGCGGCGCAACGTTTGCGCCGCATTGTAGGCCGGCATGACGACGACGATTTTTTTGTCCTGATACATTCGTGTCGCGCCAGCCTGCCCGACATCGGCCTGTCTTGAGAAGCAAAAAGCTTTGACGCAATGGCTCAACGCCTCCCGTCGTACCACTGATGACACGCTTCCCTGTCGGTCATCGTTCCGCTGAAGTTGAAAGCCACCCGGAACAGAAATCTCAGATGCTCGCGCGCAGAATACAGTTTCATCTTGCGATCGGAAGTCAGCATCGGGTGACGGTGCAGGATGACGATTTGTCGCGAAGACGTTCTGGCGTGGAGGTGAAGGCGTTTGCTGAGGTCCAGTTCCTCGCCCACGAACAATTCCTGGCTGAACCCGCCCACAGCGCGAAAGGCGACGGCTTCGCAGAAAATGAACGACCCCGCCAGCAGACGATTGCACCGGCTGACGCAGTTCCACAATCTTGTCCCGACCCACGCCATGGGATGCCAGCCCCGCATGCGAAGCGTGCTGCCGCCGGCGACGCACCTGCCCGACGTCATCTGACCCGCGACATCGTCGAACAGTTCACGGCCGGGGTGCGAGTCCGCATCCACGAAAACAAGCCAGTCGCCGGTCGCCGCCGCTGCTCCACGGTTTCTGGCGCGGGCGATCTGGTTCACGGGTTCAAACACGACGATTGCGCCGGCTTCGCGGGCGATGTCCGGAGTGCGGTCCGTGGAATTGTTGTCGCAAACGATCAGTTCCGTCTGCCAGTCGCGGTCGGCGAACGCCCGCATGGCCGACCGGATGCGGTCCAAGGTTTCGGCCAGCAGCCGTTCCTCGTTGAATGCGGGCACGATGACTGAGACTTTCACGCGCTACAGGTTGGCCTCAAATCGCCCGGACGCAAATGGATTCAGCCATGCGAACCGTAGCGGGGAGTGTGCGCCACGGCGGCATCGGCGATGAGTTTCGCGGCTTCGTCGCAGGACAGCATGCCGGTGTTGAGGATCATGTGATAATGCATCGGGTCGTTGACGTCGGCCTTGAAGTATTTCTTGAGGTAACGCTCGCGTCCGAGGTCCTCGCGTTTGCAGAACTCGCGCGCTTCCTTGAGACTCATGTTGTAGTTCCTGTGGGCGCGCTCGACCCGTTGGTCCAACGGAGCGACCAGCCGTACGTGGAACGTGTCGTCCAGCTTGCTGGTCACGATGTTTGAGCCGCGTCCGATAAGTATCACGCTGCCCACGTCCGCGAGTTTGAGCATGGTTTCGGCGGTGTCCTGGATGACCGTCCACGACGCCGGTCTCAACCCGAACAGTTCGTCCACGATGTCCTGCAATTCCGTCATCCGGTCCTCCGGCAGAAATCTGGCAAAGCGGCCCGACAATTGATGGTCCTCGAGCACTTTCTCCATGAGATTTTGATCGAAGACCGTCCATGGCGGCGCGTCCTTGGGCGAACGCGCCTGCAACAGACGCGCCAGTTTCTCCGCCACCTCCAGCGCACCGCAGCCGGCCTGACGCGAAAGGGTCACCGCGCGCGGATGTGCAACTACCTTCTCCGCGTAGGATTTGCCGTCGCGAGGCTGCAATTGCAGGTTCACAAAGCTGTAACATTGTTCGACGTTTGCTGGTTGGTTCATATCAATCACCCTCCGTTTCCATGAGTTGAAGGTTTATGAGGAAGACGACGAATGAGGGACGACTCCGACCTGCGGATGGGCTGAAGGACGCCGTGAATCGTTTTTTCATACGCCGTCGCGCTCGCTTTCCACAAGGCAACATACTCCCCGCTTCAGAACTGTCCAGCGTCACGGCAACTTCACATCCTTGCCCGTTTAACTCACCCACCACCTGTCCACCAAATCGAGGCAACCCCATCACCGGCCATTGGTCTTTCGCATCCTTTCCAAGGCTGCCAGATTTGTAATCATGGCTATGAATATCAACAAGAGAGACAAGAATCTGCTCCCTTGGATATACTGCACGTTGAAGAACACCCAGATCGCAAACGCGAAAACATAAACAAAATAGGGCAGGTAAAAAAAGGGTTTCATATCGTTCCATTATTCCGAACCGTAATGTCTCTTGTTCCACTTCTTGCATTGAGCCAGATCAAATTCGCAGGCCAGATACCACAGAAATGCGCATCCCGTTGCGACCGATATCCCGGCTCTAGACGCGCAACCACACACAATAATGCCCGCTGCGGTGCAAATTCGGTAGTTAGCTTCACAATCCTGCTTTGGCTTCTTGTGTTTTCGTGGATTAAACCCCAGCCGGCCATCAACGTCTGTATCATTGACCGAATCATTGTTCACATAGCCATAAAGATTCGGTGCGGCTAGTAATTCCACAAATTCCAGCGGGTCTCTGTTTAACCACCGCTGCAAACTGGGCACGTAGAAACGGTAGCCGTAATAGTAGATGCCAGGAATGGACTGCGTCCACGGATCAATGTCCACCCATTCCTTGCTCGAAAAACGAT
>DAOLDN010000070.1:0-11351 GCA_035327385.1 Verrucomicrobiota bacterium
TGCGGTGCAAAGGCGGCAGAGGGCTGCCGCAGTCCAAGACGCTGGCGCGCAGTTCAACATCACCAAGTCTCTCCGCGGCTACAGATTTATTGAAACTGCTCTAGTCCGCTACCGGGTGAAACGGTGGGTCAAACTTCAATACACGCCTTCAACGATGGTCTTTTCCATCGCGCCGAACGGACGGACTTCGGCAACGCCGTCCCAGCCGTAGGGTTCGCGCGGGGCGCGGCGGATGGCTTCGTCGCGTTCGAGGAAGCGCGGCATGAAGAATTCCTTTGTCAACGTGGTTAATTCCACTCGGCCCCATGAGTCGTATGCGACGACATGAGACGTGTTTTTCGGATCCACCACGCGCAAGACTGCACGGGGCTGCGGCGCGTAATAGGTGATTGAAAATTTGTCCTCCGGTCGCAGCGGCACGCTGGCGGCCAGGCCCATGAGCGTGTTGCCGTAAGTGGGATAAAATCCGATGCGCGCTTCCAGCACCTCCTCCACGATGAAGCGCACGTATTGCGGCGCCATCGTCGTGCCGCCGCAGAACACGCCGCGGATGCCTGCGTCGTAGAGGTTCACTTTTTCAGCGAGAGCTTCCAGCAGCTTGGGCGTGGTGAACAGGCCGGCAATTTTGCGGTGTTTCAACAAAGTGACACCCTGGTCAACGACATGGTCCATGTAAGCCCGTGCGACATCGAATTGCTTGTTCGAGATGACCTTCTTCACAAAGCGGGGGTCGAGGTCCACGAAGTAGCAGGAGCTGCCGCGAAAATTGGCCAGGTGCTCGATGGCCAGTCGCAAGCGACGCGGGCCGGTCGGTCCGACCATCAACCACGCTGCGCCGCGCGGAAAATGTTCGTCGCTGATCTTGCCGCTGAACTCCTCGTAATCGGTCTTGTAATCGTCCCAGCCGATGCGTTGCTTGGGCATGCCGGTCGTTCCGCCGGTCTCAAAAATGTTGAACGGCCGTCCTTTGAATTTCGCCGGCACCCAGACTTCGGGCTGAAGGTCGCGCAACGTCTCGTCCTGGAAATGCGGAAACTTCGCGATGAGGTCGGCGAATGAATTCACCTCCTTGCGTGGGTCGAAGTTTTTCTTCGCCCAATCGAGCCAGTACGGGCAGCCGGTTTCCGGCGAGAAATGCCACGCGACGATTTCGCGCAGGTGCGCGTCGAGTTGAGCCTGGGCCTGTTCAGTCGTGAGTTTTTGCATGGGAAATCAGTCTTTGAGTTCGTCCTGTTTCGGCTCGGGCAACCACTGCGTCAGGATCGCGCCGATAAGAACATACGCACCGGCCACGCATGCGCCGACAATGGCGATCTTCGCCGGGCTGGGTGGATTGCCGGCCGACAATGTCAACGTGATCCATGCCGCCGCCGTGCCGATGACGCGGCCCCCGATGTTGGCGGCGAAACTTTCGCCCGTGCCGCGCAAGTGCAGCGGAAAGACCAGCGGGATGTAATTTCCCCAGAAGCTGAACTGCGCAATGGTCAGGAAACCGGCGACAAAAATGCCGAGCTTGATCCAGATGAGAGTGTCCGCACTGGCGAGTGACGTGGAAATCCACCAGAAGAACAAAGGCACGAATATGAGCGCCGGAATCTGGAACACGCGCAGCAGCGCGCGACGGCTGATGATCCACACGGCCAGCATCGCGAACACAAAACGGCCCGTCAGCCCGCCTATTTCCTGCCAGAGGGTCACTCGCGCGACGGCTTCGTCGGACGCGTTGCCGGCGATCTGGCGTTTCTTGCCGGGCGTCAGTTCCGGCTGACCGGACTCTGAGGCTGAAGCGACGGCCTTGCCCACGGCGCTCTTGGCGGTGGCGATCATCGCCGCGTGACCGGCTTCGGTCGGCGTGCCGACGCGTTGTGCGCCGAGGATTTGCGGGAGTTGTTGAATCGCCCCGAACGCGATGCCGTAGCTGGCCGCGAAGACTAGCGTCGTCAGCACGGTCGTCCGCCACAATTCAGGACTGAACAGCGCGAGAATGTTGGGCCGTTTGAGTTCGCCGGCGGCGCGTTTGCGTTCCCAGACCGGTGATTCGGGCAGGAAGGGCCGGATGATGATGAGCGGTATCGCCGGGATGACGCCGGAGATGAGCGTGTAGCGCCAGGCTTCGTGTCCTCCCTGAATGGCCGGCAGGTCGAGCGCAAATTTGGCGGCGACGACGTTCATCGCGCCCACCAACAATCCGCCGAAGGACGAAAACGCCTGAGTGAAGCCGAGGACTTTTTCGCGTTGATTGCGGTCGGGGAACAATTCCGCAAGCCATGCGACGGCGGCGACGAATTCAACGCACACGCCGATGAACACGAGGCAGCGAAAGACGAGCAATTGTGTGAGGGATGTGGCATAACCCGCCGCAAACGCGGAGAACGCGTAGAGCAAAATGCTAAACGTGAGCACACGG
This sequence comes from Verrucomicrobiota bacterium, assembly GCA_035327385.1. Classification (GTDB taxonomy): domain Bacteria; phylum Verrucomicrobiota; class Verrucomicrobiia; order Limisphaerales; family JADLHS01; genus DAOLDN01. The sequence goes on from DAOLDN010000070.1 coordinate 2,408, forward strand.
CGACGCCCGAGCCGGTCGGTGAGATAACCGCCCAACAGACCGAAGATGCCTCCTGCGATTGCGGGAACGAAGAACAGCGTGCGCGCCCATTTGACGTATTCTGCGGAGCCGGGAACGAGCAACGGAAGACCGTCAGGTCCAATGCCGCCGAGCGATGCCAGCGCCGGCTTGATGATGAGCGGCAGCATCAGCAGTTCGTAGATGTCGAACGCGAAGCCGATGGCGGCGATGGTGCAGATGAGCCATTGGGTGCGGGTGAGTTTGATCATGGGGTGAAAATTTGATTGTAACGGCCGCCCTCACCCTGAGCCTCTCCCCCGGGAGAGAATTCTTCCGACAAAGAGTTCGAATGTTGAACCCATGAACCACGGAGTAGGAGCGCCGGTCTGTGACCGGCTTTCCGCCTAGCCGCCCAAAAAGCCGGCTGCAAGCCGGCGCTCCTGTTCATGGTGAGAGCGGGCGTGTGTTCCATTTCACTTCTCCATCTTGATCTCGATTTGCTTTGGTTCGTCCTTGATGACGCCGGTCTGGGTCGGATCAGCGAACGCGAAGAGGTGCGTGTTGGATTGGATGTAAACCGTGCCGTTGGCGACGATGGGTGTTCCATAGACCGCCGAGCCGAGGTTGGTTTCGCTGATGATCTTCTTTTCTTTCGTCGCCGACATCACGACAAAATCGCCGTCTTCGTCGCCGACATATACCTTGCCGTCCGCAACGAACGTCGAGCCCCACATGTGCGCTTTCATGTCGTGCGTCCAATAGAGCTTGCCGGTTTCGGCGTCGAGGCAGTGGATGAACCCGGAGAAATCGCCCACGAACAGAAGGCCGGTTTCGGGATCGAGCGACACCGTTGAAATGCTGCGATGGATTCCCTTGTAGGACCAGATGGTGGCGCTCTTGGTCACGTCGCCTGTCTTGGTCGCGTCAATGCACACCAGATGTCCCACGCCCTCGCCGTGTTCCGGGTCCTGGCCGATGGCGACATAGACGCGGTCCTTCCAAAACACGGGAGTCGCGTTGATTTCACTCGGACCCTCGGCCGCCGGATATTTGATGGGTTTGCCGTCCTTGTCAGCTTTGTATTCGGGCGGATTGCAGTCGTATTTCCAGACGATCTTCAACTTGCCGTCGTCGCCCGGATTTTCAGGAAGCGCGTCGAAGGCGTAACAGATGCCGTCGCCGCCTCCGAACAGGATGAGCTTCTTTCCGTTGACCACACCGAGCGAGGGCGAACCCCATTGGCCGTGATAAATGTTCGGGCCGATTTTTGCCTCGTCCTCGCCGAGGAATTTTCCGGTGCGTTTGTCCAGCGCTATGAAGCTGGGCGCGTTGGGCGCGGGGATGTTCGTGTGCGTCCAGTCCTGGCCGTTGGAGGTGCAGGTGTAGATGATGTCGTCCACGATGAGCACGGAGCAGTTCGACGCGTTGTGCGGGAACACTCCGAGTTCGTCCATCATGTCATAGACCCAGATGATGTCCGCGTCCTTCGCGCCCGGCTCGATCGGATCGCTGCCGGTGTCCTTGACGACGTATTTGGCCTCGTCCTGAAATCCCTGGTTGCCGTTGGCCATTCCGTTCACGTCGAGACACATCACTTCGCAACGGCTCGTGACGATATAGACGCGGTCGCCCTCGACCGTCGGCGACGCCAGCAGGCCGAGGCTTTCCCAATCGTTGACCTTGCCGGAAGCGAGCTTGGGCACGACCAGTTGCCACAAGAACTCGCCGGTCTTTTCATCGAAACATTTGAGGATGCTGCGGTCGCCCTGATGACGCGGGTCGCGCGGCGGTTCGTTGTTTGTGCCGATGAAGACTTTTCCGCCCGCAACGGTGACGTTGCCGTAGCTTTGGGAACCGAGCCGGGCGATCCATTTGAGATTCTTGATGGCGTTGGTGCTGATCTCGTCCGAGCCGGGCTTGAAATCAATCTTGCCGAACGCATCGGGCAGGCCGCGTTGCGGGGAATACATGTTGCGCGCGGGCCGACCGCCCCATTGAGGCCAGTCCGCCGCGACGGCGGAAAGCTCCAAGCACCAAACTCCAAACACCAGAGAAGCTCCAAGCACCAAACACCCAGTGCGCGAGTTCCGGTATTTCCTATTAACACCGGGCTTCAGCCCGGTGCTGGAGCACGCGAAATGAAAAGCCGTTTCAACGGCTTCGGCTGAGGCCTGAGTTGTGTCAGCGCGTAGTTCGCCAAGTGAAAACCGTTGAAACGGTTTTCTCGCTTCGTTGTTGTCTGCCACCCGGCTGAAGCCGGGTGTTAATGGACGGGGAGACTCGCCGATGTCTGATTGGAATTTGTGAAATTGAAATCTCATTGGAGCTTGAATTTTGGAATTTCTCTGGTGCTTGGTGCTTGGAATTTGGAGCTTCACGTCAATTCGCCGTGACCTTGATGTTGTCAATATAAACGCGCATGTCCTGCGGCGAGAAACCGAACAGACCCGGCGAACCTTCCTGATGCGCGGTGTTGTGTTTGACCTCGATCGTCCAGGCGTCGGGTTCGGGATCGCCGCGTTTCCAGGCTTTGGCGCGGACGACGCCCGTGCCGTCCGGCGCAACGTCCACCCGCGCCTTGAGGCGATACCATTCGTTGGGCGACCACTTGAAATCCACCGATTCGCGCAGTCGTTCGAGGTTGGAATTGACCTCCAGCTTCTGCTCGTTGCCCTTGAGCACGATGGCGTAACGCTGGCAGACGACGCCCACCTCGGACATCTTGCGGCGGTTGCCGTCGCTCATCACGTCGGCTTCGATGGTGTAATTCTTCGCCGTGGATGATCCGAGAAACACCGTCGCGCGCTGGAAGAATTTGTTGTCAATGGTTTTGGTGAGGCACTTGGTTCCGTCGCGTTCGCGAATCTCGAATTTGAACCGCGCGCCGATCCACGGCAGCGGCGGATAAGCGAAGGCCGCGCTTTCGTTCGTGTTCATTTCCGACAGCGCGAAAGATTCAAAGTCCTCGTTCAACGGCAGGTAAGGCAGCGCGCGTCCTCGGATGTAGCCTTTCAAATCGCCGAGCGTCGCCTCGAACGCCCCTGCGGACGGACTGGTTTCGTTGGCGGCGACGAGTTGTCCATCGGCGTTGAAGGACGCTTTCATCGTGGAGCGAACGCGCGCGGTGGGCGGGATGTAGTTCGTCCACCTCAACGTTTTCACGTCCGCTATCTGCTCGACGACGAAGCCGTTGGGGTCGAGTTTTCGGGCGCGGAACGAAGCGCTCTGGCCGGGACGCAACGTGGCTTCTGACGGAATGATCTGAAGTGATTTTGCCACCCCAGGCTTTGGCAGATCTTCGGCAACGGCGGCGGGTTTCAAACCCGGATTGTCGCCCTTGTTGCCCCAGCAATACAGATACTTCGTCGTCTGCATGTAGAGTTTGCCGTTGTAGGCGACGGGCGTTCCGAAGCAGCGACCCTCCAGTTCGGCGTGCTGGAGCATTTCAGGCTGGTCGCCGGGTTTGATGATGTAAAACGCGCCTGCCGTGCCGGCTTCGCTGCCTTCGCCGCTGCCCTTGCCCGCGGGATTGTCGAGCATGGGCACATAAAGTTTTCCGTCGGCAAACAGCGGACACGAATTGCGCTGCTCGATGCCCAGCTTCAATTTCCATTTGGTTTCGCCGGTGTTGGCGTTCACGGCGCAGAGGTCGCCCTTTTCTGCGACCACATAAATCATGTCGCCCACGAGAATCGGCGAACTGGTGGAGGTGGAAATCTCCGCCGCCCACAGTTCCACGTCCTTGCGCGGGATGACCACCGGGCCGGCGTTCGTGCCGGGAATGACATCCGGAATTTTCAGAGCGACGAGTTGCCCGGGTTCATACGGCACTCCGAAGATGGCGATGACCTTGTCGTTGTTGTGGACGAGGACGGTGGCGTTGATGCCCGCTCGGAACAACGGCACGCGCCAGATCGGCTCGCCGGTGCGGGCGTTGATGGCCGCGACGCTGCCGTCGCCCAACGCGGCGTAGAGCACGCGTTTGCCGTCGCGCGTGGTGATGTAAGGATGCGAAAACGAATTGTCCCTTGGCCTGTCGCTGGGACTGGACGACCAGACCAGTTCGCCGGTTTTTTTGTCGAACGCATAGAAACGGTCGCCCGCCGGGCCTTGCGCGCCCCAATTGGCAGTGATGCCGCGCGTGATGACCAGATCGCCCTCGATGACCGGCGACGCCGTGCGCGCGTTCGGGAATGTGAGCCGTCCGAATTCCTCCATCAACGATTTCTTCCACAGCAGTTTCCCGTCGGGAGTGAACCCGGCAAGAATCCCCTGCGTGCCCTGGATGAAGACGTTGCCCGTTTCGGGATCAATCGCCGGGGAGGCCGTCGCGTAGCGCAGATAAATCGTGTCGCTCAGAAAATCGTTGTAGAGATGCTGCCAGAGTTTCTTTCCCGTCTCCGCGTCAAAACACGCCACTCCCTCCTGCAAATCCGCGCCTTCACCGAGATAGCCCATGATGTAGAGCCTGCCGTTGGCGATGACGGGTGTTGACGCTCCTGGAAATTCCACGCGCCACAACGGGTTTTTGGGATCAATCCTGTCCGGCAGTCCGGTTTCGCGCGACACGCCCGTCTGTTCCGGCCCGCGCCACGCGAGCCAGCCGTTGACGGACGATGCGTGAACCCGCGGCGACAATGATCCGCAGGCGCAGAGCAGACCCAAAAATCCCGGAATCAGAAAACTCTTCATGGTCATAACACAATGTTGTTTTCAAAGACTGTCCCGCCCGGAACGGAGTTACACACAAACCCGGACCTGTTGGAATGTTTCGTCGCCCGCCCGTGCCACGACGCTGGAAAGCGCCTCCCTGATTCCCTGATGCGATGCGCGGAGTATCCGCCAGCGTCAACGGGTTTGCAATCGAATAATACTTACACGTATTATCACGAACGCAAATCGCGGACATCCATCCGCGCCGCAATCTTGGCAACATGCCCGGGAAGAAAAAATCAAAAGCATCGCCGGCGGTGGACGCGCCCGACCGGCGACGGCTGCCAATGCTGTTGAGGCGCGCGTGGTACGGACTGAATCAGGCGTTCCGACGACGCATCGCGCACCTGAATCTCACGCCGGACCAGTTCACCGTCTTGCGGACGCTACTGGAGCAGGACGGCATATCGCAGCGCGAACTGACGGCGCTGATGAGCAGCGACCCAAACACCGTGGCTGCGCTGCTGGAACGGATGGAGAAGGCCGGATTGATCGGACGAGAAACTCACGAAAAGGACCGGCGCGCAAACCGGCTCGGATTGAAGCCCAAAGGCCGCGCCCGTTACAAGGAAGCCCGCAAAATCGCGATCCAGTTGCAGGTGCAAATCCTCGACACACTACCCATGAGCAGACGCGAGGAATTCCTGTCGGATCTGGACACAGTCGCCGCCGCCTGCCGGACAGCCGCAGCGGATTCGCCAAAGTCCGGCCGACAGCCCAGGGGTGTTTTTTGATTTCTTCGCTGACAAAAAAGCCCGGACGGATTGTCCGGGCTGGTGATTGAAGTCTGAGCGATCAGTTCGACGGTGCCGGATTGGTCGTCGCAGGAACTGCGACTTCGGTTGATTCGGGTTTCGATTCAACGACCAGCGTTCTGACCGGCTTCGGATCACCGAGTCGTCCGTTGGTCCATTCGAAGATGAATCCCATCTTGTTGAGGATGACGTAGGCGATCCACAGGACGATGAGAAATACAATGATCTTGGGCCACGGACTTTTCTTTTCGACGTAAGGATCACTGAGGTCGCGCTTTGAACCGGACGGCAATTCGGCCACCTGAGTCAGCGACTTGCCGAACGGCACGTTGATTTTGGCCTTCGCGTTGATGGCCCAGCCGTTGGCGTCGAGGATGGGAGCGAGGTTGCGTTTGCGGAGTTTGAGCCACGCGATAATGACCGACGGGCCGGAGATGATGAGAACGATGCCGACGAGGATGAGCGCAATCTGCCACGACTTCAGCTCGACCGCCTTGGTGAAAACGGTCGCGAGGAACGTGCTGATGGCCCCGAAGGCAACGCCGATTGCGGCCACGACTCCAACGTCCATTTTCTTCGCCGGAGCGCTGGGTGCCGGAGTGGCGGCGGCCTTGTCGGCGGTGGCGACCGTGGTTGCGGCACCTTCCAGTTTTTTCGAGGATTCTGCGTCGGCAGCCGCGGCGCGTTTGGCGGCCTGTTCCTCGATCATGCGGACGAGTTTTTTATACGGCGACCAGAAAGCCTGCCGGACGCTGATCGGGTTTTCAATGATCTTGGCGATGGTCGCGTCCCAGTCCCGGCCTTTGCGGTCGTAGAAAATTCCGTTGCGGCCCACCATCAGATTGTCCGAGTCGCCGTCGGTGAAGGCGGCGACGATCTGCATTTTTTCGCCGGTGGCTTTGCGCACGCAATCGCAGTAGGCCAGATACACGCCCGCCAGACCGGCCATCGTCGCGTGTTTGGCGGCGTCAGTGACGGTGATGCACAGATCGCAACTGCGCTGGTCCAGGTACAATGTGCCGGCCTGGAAAACAGCCCTGTCACGGCGGCCGTAAAACTCGCGGAACGCGACGTAATTGTTGAGCAGCTTGAAGAGGTCGCGGTGGTAACGCACGAGCCTGTCCACTGCGGCGATGGAGTTGGCTTCGGGTTCGAGGGCCTTGTCCTTGGCGATGAGGGCATTGATGGTTTCCCTGGCGTTGCCGGCGGCGATTTCGCGTGCGCGTTTGATGCCGAGTTTTTCGACGGACGCACCGGCCTTGCCTGCCGACCAACATTCGAACGGGCCGAGTTTGGAAAGCAACGCGGCCCAGTCCGCTTCGGTCAGAGATTGTTTGTCGCCGAGCAGCGGTTTGACGGCGTCGGAATGGAGTTTGGCCAGCGCACCGGCCCAGGCGGGATTCACTGCCGCCAGAAGCGGCAACGGTCGGTCGGCCTCGATTTTGGCCAGCGGAAAACTGGCGACTTCGGCGGCGCTGACGGTGAGGTCTTTCGCGGCAAAGGAGAGATACTCGGACTCCTGACGATTGAGCGCGGTGAGGGCGCGGGCGTCGAACGCGGCCAGGCGACAGCGGGCGAAGTAATCGTCCACTTTCGCCTTTACGGCCCTGACGGCGGCGGCGGCGGTGGTAGTCGCCTCACCGACGGGCATGATGTTCTTGTCCGCTTCGGCCTTCTTCCACCAGTCGGAATAAGCGGCGATTTCGGTGAAGAACTGATCGGCTCGCGCCTGGTCAATGCCGGGTTTGCCGCTACGATCATTCAACGAGCCGAGGCAGCCGATGATGTCCGTGATGACGGCCTTGGTGGCGTCGTCCTCGGCGGCGTCCACGGGGATGATGCCGTCGCCGTTGAAGCTGGTTTGCGCGAAGATTTTCACCGTGTCCGTGGTGTCATCAATGCTGATGGCCGCGGCGTCCTTCTTGCCGAGGTTGACGAGGATTTGCTTTGCGGAGGAACGGAGTTGTTTGCCTTCGGCGGTGGCGTCGTTGATGGCGTCGAGCGGAAGCGATGGCGAGGATTTGAGCAGGTCGTCGGAATTTTTCAGGAGAGCCGTCACCCATTTGGCGGCGGCGATGACTTCCGGGGCGCGTACGCGACCGTCGTTGTCCGTGTCAATGAGCGCCAGGGTCTTGGTGTCGAACTCGACGCCCGTGGTGGGACAGGCGAGGGCGACCCAGAGTTTCTGGTCGAGCTGGTCGAGGTTGGCGACGTCCGCGCCGGATTCAATCTTGAGCTGGTCGAAGCCGCCTGCGCGGAAGAATTTCCACGTATGGTTGGTTTTCATAAATCCCGGTGGTCGGTGGCGTTTGAAGTGCAACCGTCAATTGCGATGCAAGACTAGCCCGGAATAGGAAGTTGTAAATCCGTAAAATCACCGACCAGAACGGACTCCATCGTGTCAGCGTCGGAAAGTTACACCAGTTGCGGTTCTTCGATTTCGTCGGGCGGCGACATCAGCGGAGTCCCATCGGCGGCTTCGGGATACTCGAAGACTTTGCCCTCGTAATTACGGATGAGCACGCGTCCGGCGTTGCGGCAAAGGACGTATTCGGGACTGACCGGCACTTTGCCGCCCCCGCCGGGAGCATCAATCACGTAGGTGGGCACGGCGTAGCCGGTGGTGTGACCGCGCAACTTTTCCATGATCTCCAGTCCCTTTCGGACACTGGCGCGCAGATGTGCCGATCCCGAAATCAAATCGCACTGGTAGATGTAGTACGGTTTCACGCGGCACATCAAAAGTTTCTGAACGTGCGCCTTCATCAAATCCGCGTCGTCATTGACGTTCTTCAACAACACGGACTGGTTGCCAAGCGGTATGCCGACGTCCGCAAGCCGGCCCAGCGCGTCGCGCACTTCCGTGGTCAGTTCGCGAGGATGATTCGAGTGAACGCTGATGAACAGCGGATGAAACTTTTTCAGCATCGCGCACAATTCGGGCGTAATGCGTTGCGGCAGGAAGATCGGGATGCGCGTGCCGATGCGCAAAAATTCCACGTGCGGTATGGCGCGCAATTGCGACAGCAAATGCTCCAGCTTGTCGTCACTGAACAACAGCGGATCGCCGCCGCTCAGTAACACATCGCGGATTTCCGGGTGTGCGGCGATGTAGGCGATTTGTTTGTCAAACTCCGGATGAAAATCGTAGCCAGTGGCGTTGCTGACGAGTCGCGAGCGCGTGCAATAGCGGCAATATGCCGCGCACCGGTCCGTGACGAGGAACAGCACGCGATCGGGATACCGATGCACCAGACCGGGCACTGGCGAATGGGAATCCTCCCCGCACGGATCGCTCATTTCCCAAGAGGCCGTTTGCGTTTCCTCGATGCGCGGAATGACCTGGCGGCGGATGGGACAATTTTCGTCCGCCGGATCAATGAGGTTGAAAAAATAGGGCGTGATGGCCAGGGCCAGTTTGTGATTGGCCAGTTGCGCTCCGGCGACTTCCTCCGGCGTGAGCGTGGGCATCAAAC
>DAOLDN010000071.1:0-11349 GCA_035327385.1 Verrucomicrobiota bacterium
CAGTGATTTTGACCGGACGCAGCACGAATGGGAAAATGGCGAGAGAGATGACGACAAGCGCGGTGACGCGCAGGGCGGTGTACTTCGGACGACGCCCGACCAGGACGACTCGCACCCAGTTTGGAAATACGAATTGATTTTGAGTGGTTTCCATTCTTTCGGCACTAACCTGTATCACCGTTGCTGGCCGAAAGTTTCACCGAACCCTTGCGCCAATCAAGCGCGGAATCGCACTCAGAGGCGGTCGTAGTAATCGTCGAGGTCGTCCTCGGAAATCACGATCTGGCCCAACTGACTGCTACGATTGCGGAGAATGGTGGCGATCTGGGGTGAGACCCAGCGTTGCATGACGGTGGCGTTGGGCGGGGCTTTGAGCCGGAAATGGCCGGCAGGGTCGGTTTCCAAGATGCCGCGTTCCACCATGCGGCCCAAGGCAGGTTTGGCCCAGTCCTGTTCGATCTTGAACTTCGTTTTGCCGCCGGCATGACGGCAGATTTCGCGCGCGGAAATGAAGGTCTGTTTGCGCGGCTTCAAAAAGTAATAAATTTCTCGTTCGTCGGCGTCCATCGTGGCGTTTTGCTTCCGGTTTGAATCCTGTTGAAGCAGGTTGCGTGCAGAGCGGCGCACCAATGATGGTGATTGAATTTGACGGCGGAAACCCCAACATCCGGTTCATGTTGGAGAATTTGGGGTAATTCCGCTGGTATGAGCCTTGAAACTGTCAAAAAATCATTCGTCTTCCGTCCAAAAATTGTCGAATCACTGCGCGGGTATTCCGGGCGGGATTTCTCCCGCGACCTCGTCGCCGGTCTGACCGTCGGCATCGTCGCCCTGCCGCTGGCGATGGCGTTTGCCATCGCGTCCGGTGTCAAACCGGAGGCGGGCATCTTCACGGCCGTCATCGCGGGCTTTCTCATCTCCGCGCTGGGCGGTTCACGCGTGGCCATCGGCGGACCGACGGGAGCGTTCGTGGTCATTGTTTATGGAATCGTCCAGCAATACGGAGTCGCCAACCTCATCATCTGCACGATCATGGCCGGAGTCATTCTGGTGGTGATGGGCGTGGCGCGGATGGGTTCCATGATCAAATTCATCCCGTATCCCGTGACCATGGGATTCACCAGCGGCATCGCGGTGCTGATCTTCAGCACGCAAATCAAGGACTTCTTCGGATTGCGCCTGGAGGAAGCGGCTCCCGCGGACTTTGTCGAGAAGATGATGGTTCTTGGGCGGCACGCAGCCACCACGCATTTGCCGACACTGACGCTGGGTGTTGCGTCGCTGGGATTGATTTTGCTCTGGCCGAAAAAAATGGCGCGTTGGGTGCCGGGGTCCATCGTGGCCTTGTTTTGCGCCACGGCGTTTGTGTGGGCTGGACAATCGGGTCTGTTGACGATGCCGTTTCTCGCGGATGTGACGACGATTGGCAGCCAGTTTGGAGGCATTCCCCAGACGCTGCCCGCGTTCCAGTGGCCCGACATCGAATGGAGCAACATCCAGAATCTGATCCGACCCGCGACAACCATCGCGTTGCTCGCGGCCATCGAATCATTGCTGTGCTGCGTTGTGGCCGACGGCATGATTGACGACCGCCACGATTCAAACCAGGAACTGATCGCGCAGGGCGCGGCGAACATTTTCGCGCCGTTGTTTGGCGGCATTCCCGCCACGGGCGCGATTGCCCGCACGGCCACCAACGTCAAGAACGGCGGTCGCACGCCCGTCGCGGGCATTGTTCACGCGTTCACCCTGCTGCTGGTGATATTGGCCGCGGCGCCGCTGGCCAGGTTCATTCCATTGGCGACGTTGAGCGCGGTGTTGTTCGTCGTGGCGTTCAACATGGGCGAATGGCACATGTTCGCCCGGCTGCGCAAATGGCCCAAGAGCGACGCCGCCGTGTTTCTCACCGCGTTCGCGCTGACGGTGCTGGTGGACCTGACCGTTGCGGTGGAGGTGGGAATGATCCTTGCCGCGATGCTCTTCATCAAACGCATCTCGGAGACGACGAAAATCACGGCGGTGGGCGACGCGGAGGATTTTGAAACGCCCGACGCCGTGCGCGGACGGCAATTGCCGGACGGCGTGCTGGTGTTCCGTGTGTTCGGCGCGTTTTTCTTCGGGGCTGTGGACAAACTGGAAACCGCGCTGCAACGCGCGCGACAGGAGCCGGACGTGCTGATCTTGAGGATGCGCGAAGTGCTGGCCATGGACGCCACCGGACTCAACGCGCTGGAGGACCTTTTTGAACGGCTCAAAAAGCACGGCAAACATCTCATCCTCAGCGGACCGCACACGCAGCCGTTGATGGTGATGATGAACGCGGGATTTCTCGACAGGCTTGGACAGGAAAACTGCTGCGAGAACATTGACGATTCCATCGCCAGGGCGAAACAACTGCTGGCCGCCAAGGAAAAACGACCGTGAGAACGACAGCGTTCGCTGCGTCGGGTTCCGACCGTGAGTTCACTCCTGAATAAAGTAACTGAGGTTCTCCAGTTCGATGGCGAGGTTCACGTTGTTGACCATGACCTCCTCGGGCACGTCCAGGACGATGGGCGCGAAATTGAGGATTCCCATGACGCCGCTCTCCACCATCAGATTCGCGGCTTCCTGCGCCTCGGCTGCGGGAACGGTCAACAGCGCCATCTTCACACCGCGCGACTTGACGAATGACGGAAGGTCCTGCATGTCGTGGATCGGTTGCTTGACGGCCTTGTCGCGTTTGCGGTCCGGTTCAACGTCGAATCCCGCCACAATCTCAAATCCCTCGCGCTCGAAACCGCGATACGACAACAAAGCCAGGCCGAGATTGCCGACGCCGACCAGAATCACGGGCTGCAATCGCGACGTGCCCAGTTCATCCGCGATCATCCGTGCCAGTTCCACGACATCGTATCCAAGCCCGCGCGTTCCAAACGTGCCGAAGTAGGCGAGGTCTTTCCGCAATTGTGTGGGCTTTACGCCGGCCACCTTTGCCAGCGCTTCGCTGGAGACAGTCCGCACGTTCTTGTCACGAAGCCGGGCCAGGCAACGTGAATAGACCGACAGACGATAGATCGTCTTTCTGGGAATGGTGGGGCGGGCGATTTTTTTCATGCTGTCGGGACTCATCGAAGTGCCGGAGCGGCGTTGGTGCGCGGCAATCTTCCGCTCCACATGCCGCCCAACGTGTAATGCCACTCCAGACCTTCGATTGGCGGACGACTGCCGGCGGCGGCGCGCACGAACAGACGGTCTTCAGGCCGCATCTTCGCCACCCACGGCGCATAAGCGGCAGCAGCGCCGTCGTTCCAAAGGATGTTGTAAAGCGTCTCGAAGTCGTCCTCCGGCATCAACGTCATTTCAAATGACACCAGATAGCGCCAGTCGGCATGCGGGTTCTTGAAGAACGTCTCGTAAAAGAACGCAGGGTCGGGCGCATACAAAACCCCGCCGCGATCCGGCAGCGATCCGGCAAGCTCGGTGTTCGACTCAACCAGATACTGACGGGTGAGTGTGCGTGTCCACCGATTGTCAAGGTCGCTTGAAAACACGACGAACGCCGCCAGCGCGGCCATCGCCGCGAATGCGAGTCGTTGGAATGAATTCGCCGCCACGCGCGATTGCAGCAGCGCGTTCAGATCACAAGCCGCCAGGGCCAGCAATGCCCACAATCCCCAGTCGTCCCAGAACCGTCGCCCCACAAAACCCAGAAGCCAGCCCATGCACGCCAACCAAAACAAAGGATTCGCCGTCAACGGACGCAGTTCCAGCTTCAGCAGCTTGCGCGCGATCAACATCGCGCCCGGCAGCAGGAAAATCAGCAGCCCGCCTGAGACAGGTTGAAATTCCGAAACCAGCAGGCGTGATGTCGGATGAAGCATCGTCGCTTGCGCGGCCATCATCACGGCTTCGGTCAGATACGCAAACGGCTGGCCTGTCAGAAGCGCCGCGGCCAGCGTGCCGATTCCCCACGCGCGGGCCAGCGCGATGCCCCAAGAGAACTGGCGAGCCAGAAAAAAGGCCACAACTGGCAATGCCCACAGGTACCAGACGCCGTGAATCCAGATGCTGCCCCCGATGAGAGCGGACAATAACGCCGTCAATCGCCATCCGGGTTTTGAGTCGGAGCGCTGTTGCCACAAATAGAAAATCGTCAGCCACGCCGCAGTGGTCAGCAACAATGGCCGTCCGATCATGGCGCGTCCAGCCAACGGCAACCACCCCACCGCGCCGATCACCAGCGCGCACAGCCAGGCTTCAGGTCGTTTCAACCACGGCAACGCGCAAAGCACCAAGAGCGCAAAGCAACCCACGACGGCCAGGTCCACGAGCGCTTCAGCGCCGCAACCCGTCAGTTTGTGGACCTGCCGTAACACGAAGTGCCAGCCGAAATTGTGGTCCACCGTGTAGCCGTCGCCCAGCACGACGATTTCGGGCCACGGCTTGCCGCTGACGGCTTTCGCCGCGTGGCGCAATGCGTCGTCCTCCGGAAGGTAACCGCGACTGACTATTTTCAACGGGATCAACAACGCCACCAGGACCACGAGCAATCCCACCAACAGGGGAATGTAACGATTCGTGCCCTGGGCGTCGGGCGCGGGCAATTGGTCGGGGTTGGTCTTCATTGGCGCTCGTCGGGAATCATTGCGAAGGAGCGTGCAACAAATCAACTATCAGTTGCGCCGACCGCGCCGCAGCACCGGGAGCGCCGAGTGAACGTTTGATTGCCGACAGCTTTTTGCAAACGTCGTTGTGGCGCGATTCATCGGTCAACAATGTGAGGGCGGCGTTGGAAATGTTTTCAGCCGTGGCGGCGTTCTGGATGAATTCGGGATAAATCTCCTCGTCGGCCAGAATGTTCGGCATCGTGAGCCATTTCACCGTCACAATGCGTTTGCCGATTTCATAGGTCAGCCGGGAGGTTTTGTAGAGCGTGACCGTGGGCACTCCAAAGTAGGCGCACTCGGTGGTGACGGTTCCAGTGGACGCGATGGCGACGCGCGCCCCGTTCAGCCAGCGCGGGAGATTTCCGATTTCGACACGGACGCCATCGGGCGTGCCCAGTGCTCCCGCCTGCCTGGCAAGCCTTTCATCCGGCAGCGCGAGAATCGGCGTGAGGGACGGCAATCTGGTCCGGATGAGTTTCAACGCGTCGAACATCACGGGCAGATGCCGGTCCAATTCGCTTTTGCGGCTTCCGGGCAGCAGCAGCAGCGTGGGGGCGGGAATCGTTGTTTCGGATTTCGGATTTCGGATTTCGGCGTTGGAAAATCGTTCGACCATTGGATGACCGACGAATTCGACCCGCAACCTGGGAACGCGCGACGCGTACCAGGATTTCTCGAACGGAAAAATGCTCAGGACCAGATCGTGCGTGTCGGCCATCTGATACGCGCGGCCAGGTCTCGACGCCCAGACCTGTGGAGAAACGAATTGCACGATCCGGGGATTCCACGGGACGAACTCGGAGCGATGCTTGCGGACGTGTTGCTTGATGGCCTTTGCAAACCGCAGGTTGAACCCGCCGTAATCCACGCCGATGATCACATCCGGCTGGCGCTCGATGGCGAGTTGAAACAATTGCCGGAACAGCCGCCTGAACTTCGGGTAGTTCTTCAGCACATCGGAAATGCCGATGACCGAGTGTTGTGTCAGGTCGAACGCCAGCTCGACACCCGCGGCCGCCATGCGCGGCCCGCCCGCTCCGAAGAAATGCGGCACAAGTTCCGTATGCAACGGCTGAACGTCCGCAGTCGGTCCCGACTCGGACTTCAAGACTGCGGAACTTAAAGCCGGAACGAGTTCCGCAGCGAGCATGTCGCCACTGGCCTCGCCCGCGATGAGCATGAAACTGAGCGGTTTCAAGGTTTGTCAGCCAGCTTCTTGATGATGGAACGGGCGAGGTATTCGTTTATTTCCCGATGACGTGGAAGCGGCTGACACATTTTTGTGCGAGGGTTCTGATACCAATCGTGCTTCCCTCCGTGCCGGATGAAAACGCAGCCCATCCGGGTGAGTTCCTGAATTAGTTCGAGGCGTTTCACGAAACTTGCAGTTCCGCAATTTTTCGCACAAAAGGAATCTCGCCGGTGGACAAGTCCTTGAACAGGTCCCGCAAGTGTTCCTCCAAATCCGCCAACGATTCGCCCTGTGTCATGTAATCAGGATAGTTCTCCAGATGACCGATCCATGCGTCACCGTCCTGCCAATACACATAACGGATGCTTTGCATGGCTAACTGTTACACCTGGACGTGTTTTCCGTAAAGCCAGATCGATTCATCAGAATACTATTCGCCTTGGCCGTAATGGCATGAGCGCTGGCAGAGCCTTTATGTCTTCAATGTAGCATGGAGTTGAAATCATAACTCCGGCTATTTCGATTGCTGCACCTGTCTGGTGATTTCAAACGCGAGGTCCAGCGCGAGTTTTGCGGACTCGCCGCTGACCATCGGGGTTTGCTTTTCGCGAACACATTCAATGAAATGTTGAAGCTCCAGCTTGAGCGGTTCGTCCTTGGCGATCGGCACGGGTTCGCGAACGATGCGTTTGCCGCCGAATTCACTGACGATTGCGGAGTCCTTGCCCACGCCAAGTTTGGCTGCGAGCAGTTTTTTTAGAATGGAACTTTCCTCCTCGCCATCGCGCGCGATGCGGTAGATGAATCCTTCCTGTGCACGGTAATCGAGCGAGACGTAACTGGGCATGTCGCCGCCGCTGAAGACACGGATTTTTCGCATGCGTTCCGCGCTGACCCGGCTGACGGTGAGATTGGCGACGCAACCGTTGGCAAAGCGCAGCCGCGCGTTGGCGATGTCCTCGGATTTGCTGAGAACGGGGATGCCGACGGCATCCACGCTGGTGACGGGCGATTTCACGAACGCCAGTACCACGTCGAGATCGTGGATCATCAGGTCGAGCACCACGCCGATGTCCGTGGAACGGGCAGGGTAGGGGGACAAACGGTGTGTCTCGATGAAACGCGGTTGCGGCGCGGCGGTCTCGAGGTATTTGAAAACGGGATTGAATCGCTCGACGTGGCCGACCTGTAAAACGCAGTTATGCTTTTGTGCGAGTTGAACGAGTTCAGCCGCCTGGTTCGTGTCGTCGGTCATCGGTTTCTCGACGAGAACGTGTTTTCCCTGGGACAGCAATTGTTTCGCGATTTCGAAGTGCGTCACGGTCGGCGTGACGATGTTCAATGCGTTGCTGGCGGCGGCTGCTTCGGCGATGGAATTGAATACTTTCGCGTTGTGCTTCGCCGCGATTTTCCGGGCCGTGTCGGCGTTGGCGTCGTAGAGGCCGGTGAAATGCACAACGCCTGCGGCGGCGAGTTCGGCGTAAAGGCGCGCATGATGTTGTCCGAGCGAGCCGACGCCGAGCACGGCGACTTTGACCGGTTGCGTGTTGCGTGTTGCGTGTTGCGTGTCCATCGCGCGGGCAGTGTGCCATCGCGGCTGGAGGACGGCAACGGCGGACAATGCGCCGCAGAGATAAGCGGCGGAGAGCCGCCGCACTCCAAGACGCTTCGCGTTCAACGTGATTCAACCTCCCGCGCGACAGCGTCCTGGAGTGCGCCAGTCCTCTGGCGCTCTTCGATGACGCGCATGACTCTACCGAATTATCAGTCCATACCGGACCGAAAGAGTGTAGCAATCGAGATTCGCCCAAGACCGACGAACATCGGAGGCATTCGGCAGTCGTTACGCTATGCCGAATTAACTTAATCAATCAACCGCCGCGTCAGTCCGCTGTAGGCGTCAATGCGGCGATCGCGAAGGAAGGGCCAGTGGGTGCGGGTGGTGTCCACTTGATCGAGGTCCACGGGAACGATGAGAATCTCCTCGTTGTTCACGCCGGCTTTGGCGAGGATTTCGCCGGACGTGCCAGCGACGAAGCTTTGTCCCCAGAATTCAATTCCGTCGCCGCCGACGGGCCGTTCCAGTCCAATACGATTGACGGAAGCCACATAACAGCCGTTGGCGACGGCGTGGCTGCGTTGGATGAGTTCCCAGGCGCCGTGCTGGTTTTTGCCGTGCGTGTTTTTTTCAGTCGGATGCCAGCCAATGGCCGTTGGATAGAAAAGGATTTGTGCCCCTTGCATGGCGGTGAGTCGTGCGCCTTCGGGATACCATTGATCCCAGCAAATGAGGACGCCGATTTTTCCGTAACGAGTCTGCCACGCGCGGAAGCCGAGGTCGCCGGGCGTGAAATAGAATTTCTCGTAGTAAAGCGGGTCGTCGGGAATATGCATCTTGCGATACGTCCCGAGCAGCGAGCCGTCGGCGTCAATGATGGCGGCGGTATTGTGATAAACGCCTGCGGCGCGTTTCTCGAACAGCGACGCGACGACGACAACCTTGTGTTTCTTCGCCAGCTTTTGAAACGCGTCGGTGCTGGGGCCGGGAATGGGTTCCGCGAGTTTGAAATTCTCGTGGTCCTCGCTCTGGCAGAAGTATTGGGAACGGAACAGTTCCTGGGTGCAGATGATCTGCGCACCCTGTCGTGCTGCGCGTTCGGCGAGTGCGAGCGTTTTCTTGAGATTCGATTTCGGGTCGGTCGAGCAGGCGGATTGCAGCAGGCCCAGTTTGACGACCTGTCGGTCAGGGGATCGCTTCATGGAAATCAGGGTTGGGCGTGGATGCGAACCGTGTCGCCGATGGAGGCGCTGCCACCGGCGGCTGTCGAGGGTGGAGGAATCATCTGGCCGAAGAGTTCGCGGATGTATTTGCCGAGCGTCTCGTTGGTCGGTCCGTAGCCGTCGCGATAGATGTAATACTCGAGGTCAACCATCAACTCGTCCGCCGAGCCGTAGCGTTTGGAAAGGTCGCGCGTCAGGCAGCGATGAAGGATGTCATTGAGTTTTTCGTCAATGCGTTCGTCGAGCTTCCGGAAATCGGGAATGATCTGGTTGAGCACGCGCTGGCGGGATTCCTCGGCCGTTTCCGCCTTGAAGATGTTGTAACCCAGCAGCAGGTGGGCGAGCACAACACCGGCGGAGAAAAGGTCCGAACGTTTGTCGGTGATCTGAAAATTGGCCTGCTCCGGGCTCATGTAATCGGCCTTGCCGGCGACCACGTCGCCTTCCTGGTCGGTGAGGTAACCCCTGGCCTTGGCGATGCCGAAGTCGGTCAGTTTCACGTCGCCCTCGAACGCAATCATGATGTTCTTGAAGCTGACATCGCGATGCACGATGCCCAGGTGTTTGCCGTCGCGGTCGGTTTTGGAGTGCGCGTAGGCCAGCCCCCGGGCGATGCGGCTGACGATGAACACGGCGAGTTCCTTGGGCAGGACACGGCGCTTGTCGTTCAATTGCTGGGCGAATTGTTCGAGGTTCACGCCCCGGATCAATTCCATGCAAATGAAATAGACGCCGTTGGTTTCACCGAGATGATAGGTCTGGACGATGTTGGTGTGGATGAGGTCGGCGACGAGTTTGGCTTCGCCGATGAAGTTCTCGATGAACTCCTTCTGGCTGGCGTAGTTCTGTCGGACGACCTTGATGGCGACGCGTTTGACGAAGTCACGGGTGCCGTGCTGTTCGGCCTCGTACACGACGCCCATGCCGCCCTCGAAGATTTTCCGTACGATGTCGTAACGAAATTCGTTTTGTATTGTGAACAGAGCCACGAGGCGATGTTGAGAAAACGAGCGGCCAAGTCAAGCTTCGCATGGCGGAAAACGGATTGCAGAAACAGCGAAATTCCCTAGAAAAAATTGCAATTTTTACTTGCGCGGCTTGCGTGAAGGTCTTTAATAGCCGCCGAGTCGAATGACTTTAACCAAGTCGGATGACATAACACACACAACTAACAAAAAGATAATTATGGCAACACTGTCCAAGTCCCAACTCACTGCCGCGATCGCCGACAAGGCCGGCATCAAGAAGAAACAGGCCGCTGAGATTCTCGAACACATCGCCCAGCTCGCCTACAAGAATGCCAAGAACACCTTTACGCTCCCCGGTCTGGGCAAGCTGGTGCTCGTCAACCGCAAGGCCCGCATCGGACGCAACCCCGCGACCGGCGAACAGATCAACATTCCCGCCAAGCGCGTCGTGAAGTTCCGCGTGGCCAAGGCGTGCAAGGACGCCATCCTCGGCGCGAAGTAATTCGTTTTTTGTCAAAGCGCCCCGATTGTATCGGGGCGCTTTTTTTTTGTCCCGTTTTCCGATTACGAGACTGCGCGATTCCAGGACAGTTCTCAAAATGAATGACAGAAACGAAATTCCCCTCACCCGGCCTGGCGGCCACCCTCTCCCCATCGGATGGAGGAGAGGGACGGGCTGAGGGGCGATTTTCGCATCAGAGTTTGCGACATTTTTTTTGAGAAGTGTTCCAGACAGTCGAAACTCGCCAAGTCTCCAGCGAAGAACAAATCTTGAAACAAATCCGCTCCCTCGTGTGTAAAGGGGATGTGAATAGATTTTATGCAACCCCAAGGTTAAACGAGGCGTTCAAGGCCGTGCAACCGTTGCCGTCGGTGGCGCGGTTGTTTTCGCCACAACGGCAAAGTTTCCGGCTAGCGGCTGAATTTACGGATGTCGCGCGCGGTCAGGAATCTGCGACGGCTTTCAATTCGCGGCATGAGAGACTCAACGGTGGCGGGACGGTTCGCGGCAAACCCGCGTCGTCGGAGGTGGCCGTGTGTTAATCATTCCAAATGGTCGTCGTATGCGGCATTATTCCAACAACCACACTTCACGGCGAACAGGCTGCAAACCGGCGGCGCGGGCGAATGACAAACGGGCAACAGTTCGAGGCGTTCATGAAGGACTACCAGAACATGGTATTCAGCACCGCCATGCGCCTTGTGGCCAACGAAGCGGAGGCCGAGGACATCTCTCAGGAGGTTTTTATGCGCGCCTATGATCGTTTCGACGAACTGGGCGACAGCCCCACCGCCGGCGGCTGGCTCAAAACTGTGACGCGCAATCTCAGTCTGAACCATCTCACACGTTATCGCGCCCGTTGGAGTTTCTTCTCGGAATTGTTCTCACGCGGCGATGAAGCAGAGAGCGATGCGCAAATCGAATTTCCCGCGGACGATGCGTTGACTGGTGACAAACAACTGGCCAACGCGGATCGTCGCGCTGTCGTGGAACGGGCGTTGAGTTCGTTGCCCCAGGCGCAGCGCGTGCCGCTGGTGCTCTATCATTTCGACGGTCTGCGTTACGAGGAGATTGCCGAACAACTGGGAGTGTCGTTGGGCAAGGTGAAAACGGACATCTTCCGGGGGCGCGAGGCGTTGCGACAGAAATTGAGCCTTGCGCTTCAAGACGAAATGATTTGAGGACTAAATGAAACAGGATCGCGAAAAGATTTTGGAGACGCGGATTGACTCCGAATTGAAGGCGCTGGGCGAATTG
>DAOLDN010000072.1:0-8824 GCA_035327385.1 Verrucomicrobiota bacterium
CGCCAATTATCTCGTGACGCGATTGGCGGCACAACTGGTCGTGGGCTGGTTTGTGGCGACGCTCGCCGGTGTGGGCGGGCTTTACGCGTCGTTCCAGATGGACCTGCCAACGGGCGCGGCCATTGTCTGCACACTGGGCGCGACACTGTTGTTGACGTGCGTGGTGATATTGTTCCGGCGAAATTCGAGAGCGGTTTAGTTTGTGGCGATGATCACAATTTCGACTGCTCCGTGATTGTCGCAGTGGTCGCCATCGGGGTGGTGCAAATGGCCGTTGACGAGATAATCGGCGTGATCGCCGTGGGGAACGGCGGCATGGCCGCAGTCAGCGCCGTGTTTGTGGTCGGACGGATGCTCGTCCGCGCCATGACCGGGGGTGCAGACGGCGGGATTGGCGTCGCTGACGGCGAGCGTGTGTTCGTCAACGTGCGAGCCGTGGACGTTGTGAAGATGGCCGTTGTCGAGATAGTCCACGTGACCGTTGTGTTTGACGGCGACATGGCCACAATCAGGACCGTGACTGTGGGCGTGGGCCGCGTGTTCCGCGCCATGGTCGTGTCCGTGGCCGGCGGAATCCTGTTTGGAACAGGAAACGCCATAAACGATTGCAAGCGCGAGAAGTGGAACGAGTTTTTTCATGATGATTGATTTCCGGCTGTTTGGTGACATTCGTCTGAATGAGATGAAACCGCGCGGGAAAGCCCGCGGCAAGCCGAGTTTCTGCAAGCGACTTGCAGAAAAAACATTGGCGGGGTTGCACGGTTTTTGCTGAATTAGACGCAAGTGATGAACAGAACACAAAACTGGCTCGAAAACGGGGCGCGCCGCAGAAATGCGGTCGCGGGTCTGTTGTTGAGCCTGTTCCTGTTTGTCCTGGCAATGGCTCAATACGAGGCACTGCACCGGTATTTCCATCCGGACGCCTGCCAGCCCGAGCACCAGTGCGCGGTCACAATGCTCCAAGCCGGTCAGATCGAAAGCACGACCGCCCACGTCGGCGTCGTTTCGCTGCCGGCAGTGCTTGTGACCTTCACACTGCCGCAGACCGTTGCGGTGGCTGCCGCGGATTTCACACTTCTTCCAGGCCGGGCTCCTCCGGCCTTCCTCTCCTGATCCCGTTCGGCCCATCCGGCCAGACGTGTGTTCACGCATGACGCGTGACGCGCCGGCGGAAGGGCAGTTTCTCCCAGTTGGTTGATTCGGTTTCGCCGTTGCCCGGATTCATTCCGGTGAATCGAAAACGGCGGCAGAAATACCATGAAAATTACCCATGCGTTGAAACGCAGGGGCGGATTCACCTTGATTGAATTGCTGGTGGTCATCGCCATCATTGCGATTCTTGCAGCGATGTTGCTGCCCGCGCAGGTTCGCGCCAGGGTCATGAGCCAGTCCGCCGCCTGCTCCTCAAACCTCCGTCAAATCGGCATCGCCATGCGGATGTACGTGGACGACGACCCGCGCGGCCACCTGCCCGGAACGGCGCACGCCGCGATGAACCAGTCCTGGGTCTATTCACTCGCGCCATACGTCGCCAACACGGACAAAATCCGCATCTGCCCCGGCGACAACAAAGGCCCGGCTCGCCTGGCCAATCGCGGCACCAGTTACGTGCTCAACGAATACACGTCGCTCGTGGCCGTGGATGAACTCGGCGAATTGATCCCCAACGAACCTGTCTATCGCAAACTCGACGCCATCCGCAATCCCTCCGACGTGTTTCTCGCGTTCGAGGTTTCGGACCGCGCGGGCACCGGCACCGGACAGGATCACACCCACTCGCGCAACTGGCTCAACGGCTGGAACAGCGTCCTGGACGACATCCAGCCCGACCGCCACGGGCGCGCGGCGAATTATCTCTTCGCCGACCTGCACGTTCAGGCCATCAAAGCCGAGACGCTGAAAAAACGTATCGAAGCCGGCGACAATTTCGCCCGGCCCTTGCAGTGAAACAAACTTCGCAACTCAAACAACAAAACAGAACCCATCACAAATTATGAAAACACAGATTGAACTACAGAAATTCAGGAACTCTCTGGCCCCGCTCGCGCTGGCCGCGTTGATGACCACCGGCGTCTCCACACAGGCGCAGACGCCCATCACCGAAGGCCACGTGGACATCGGCATCGCTTACGAGGACGGCTCGTGGGACCTGCACGTTCACGACGAGGAAAACGACATCGAATACGAACCGGTTGACGCTGTGCTGGTCGTGGGGCCGGCCGGACAGGCCACTGTGCCGGCAGGTTCACAATGGAGTTTTCTTGGCACGACAGGCTCGGCTTACTGGCAATTGCCTGACTCGGACACGCCGGGCCTGCCGTTTCTCGGCATTGGTGCCGAGGAGATTGGAGGCGGCGTGTTCGTGGACGATTTGATCACGCTGACACTCACCGGCTGGAGCGGGCCGGGCAACTTCTCGTTGTTCACCGTGGATGAATTCGGCGATCTGGCCACGTTGTGGATGGGAACGCACGACGGCATCAGCGCCGCCGATGCGATCCAGGTGCTTGCCGGCGGTCATTCTCACTACGTGTGGGCATTCACACAACCCGGCGATTACACGCTGACCTTTGAGGCGAGTGGAACATTAGTGGCCGGCAATACGTTCACCAGCAGCGGCGGCGTGGATTATCAATTCCAAGTCATCCCGGAGCCGGGCATCGCAACGCTGTTGGGGCTTGGCGTCGCTTGTGTCGCTTTCCTGCGGCGACGTTGATTCCGCGGGGCACAAGGCGCGGCGGCGTTCGTGGATTTTCGCCGCCGCGCCGCAATCCCCTGCCACAGAAAATGAACATCATTACTGGTTTCCTGTCGCACCGCGCGCGTTTGACCGCTCTGTGGCTGCTGACGGCCATCGCGCCTTCCTTGGCGGACGCGCAAGTGTTGTATCTCAACCGTCAGCACATTGACCTGCTGATCCAATACGACTCCGGGGCGACGGGCAGCAATCGGTTGAACATTGTCGCGAAACATGACCTGGCGGGGGTGGACCCGATTGCGACCAATCATCAGGTCTATGTTGTGCGCACCAACTCCATCGCGCCGATCATCGTCCCGGCCAATACCAACTTCGCGTTCCTGGGAGCGGAGGGCGCGCCGGTCTGGACGTTGCCCAAAAGCCAGGATTTCAACCGGCCGTTCCTTGGCGTGTCGGTGGAGGACTTTCCAGAGGCAGTTTTCGACAATCCGTTGACCCTTCAACTCGTGGCTGTCGAAGGTCCGGGGAACTTCTTCCTCTGGGATCTTCCTGTTCCGGGCCAGCCGCCCGTGGTCAAAATGATCCGGACCAACGGTGTCGTGAATCCTGTTTTCGACAGGCTCACAACCGAGATCGGCAATCACTATCATTACAACTGGGGCTTCAGCACGAATGGACTTTACCGCGTCACTTTTCGCGCATCGGGCACGCTGGCCGGCGGTGGAGAAACCATCGAGGGCAGGGATGTTTCATTCGCGTTCCAGATACTGCCGTTGCGACCTTGGGAGCAATGGGTCTCGACCAACTGGCTGCCCGCCACCGGCACCGACATCGCCGGGCCGGGCGCTGATCCGGACACTGACGATGTGCCGAACGTAATGGAATACGCGCTTGGTCTCGATCCCAATTCGGTTTCCACGAACGGCCTGCCCACGTTTTCATTCGTGACCGTCGGTGACGACCAATTCGGAGCGCTGACCTTCACGCAGGTGAAGGCGGCGACGGATGTTGACTACCTTCCAGTCGTCCGCAGCGGGTTGAACACGGGCGACTGGGAACCGCTGACGAACGTTGTAAGCCTCGTGGACAATGGGGACACGGAAACCATCACTGTCCGCGACTCTGTTGCCCGGTCCGCAGCCACCGCGCGCCTCTATCGTCTGGGCGTGCAATTGAACTACCCGTGAAGACCGCTGAACAACGGATCGCATGGGCGCTGGATATCTGCCGTCGCGCGCAATTGCGAATGACGCCGGTGCGCCACGCCATGCTCTCGTTCCTGGCCTCGAACCATACACCAGCCACGCTCCAGACGATCATCCGGGCAGACGGCATTCGCGGCGTGTGCAATACCACAACCGTTTATCGAACGCTGATGCTGTTCAAGGAGGCGGACATCGTGCGGCCCGTGGGAACGCCGCACAAGACCAGCTATTTCATGCTCAACGTTCCGGACGACGCCGGACATTTTCTCATCTGCCGCCGGTGTGGGAGCATTGTCGAACTGCCGCTGCCCGAGGCAATGGTCAAACAGATCCATCATATCGCAGCGAGCCGCGGGTTTGTGTCCACGCGCCGGGATTTTGAGATCCACGGCCTGTGCGACAGTTGCCAGTCGGCGCGGGAACGCGCGGTGGTGCCCAGCAAGCTGGCCTGTTGACTTTCGGGTGGCGATTGCCCGACTCTGACGGCGTCGCTGACGAATCAACATGAACCGCCCACGTCCTCAACCTTCGCCCGCCGCCGCCGGACACCGGCGGCTGCAAATGTGGATCATCCTCGGCGCGCCGGTGGTGGTCATGGCGGGGCTGATCGTCGCGGGTTTGTTGTGGAAGTTCCGGGCACCGGGATCGAGACTGCAATACGGTGTGATTTCAGCAAACACAAACGCCGCAGCGCGGACGAATCCGCCTGCGACAGCAGAGTGATTGATCCGGCGTGGTAGCACCAAAAAGAAAAACGGCGGCCCCTTCGAGCCGCCGTTGTGCTTGGTGAAACTGAAATCTTACAGTCCCTTCTTGAGCATGAGCTTGATCAGGTCGCCCACGCGGCAACTGTAACCCCACTCGTTGTCATACCAGCTCACGAGTTTGAAGAACTTCTTGTTGAGTTCGATGCCCGATCCCTGGTCGAAGATTGAGGACAGTTCGCAGTGGATGAAATCCGAACTGACCACTTCGTCTTCGGTGTAGCCGAGAATGCCTTTGAGGTAGGTCTCGCTGGCTTTCTTCATCGCGGCGCTGATTTCAGCGTAGCTGGTTTCCTTTACGGTTTTGACCGTGAGGTCCACCACGGAAACGGTCGGCGTGGGAACGCGGAACGCCATGCCCGTGAGTTTGCCTTTGACTTCCGGCAGCACGAGGCCGACGGCCTTTGCGGCGCCGGTGGTGGAAGGAATGAGGTTCTGTGCCGCAGTACGGCCACCCTTCCAGTCCTTCTTGCTTGGGCCGTCCACGGTTTTTTGCGTGGCGGTGTAGCTGTGAACGGTGGTCATCAAACCTTCATCAATTCCGAAGCCTTCCTTGAGCAGCACATAAACGACCGGCGCGAGACAGTTCGTCGTGCAGGAGGCGTTGGAAACGATGTGATGCTTGGCCGGGTCGTATTTATCGTCGTTGACGCCCATGACCACGGTGAGGCAATCACCCTTGGCTGGCGCGGAAATGATGACCTTCTTTGCGCCGGCGGTGATATGGCCCTGCGCCTTTTCCACGTCGGTGAAAAGGCCGGTGGATTCGATGACGAGATCCACGCCGAGCGCTTTCCACGGCAATTCAGCGGGAGACTTTGCGCTGACGACCTTGATTTCCTTGCCGTTGACGATGAGCACATCGTCGTCGGTCTTGTCAGGAGCGGATTTCTTCGAGGCGACTTCGCCCTTGAAGCGTCCCTGGATGGAGTCGTATTTGACGAGATACGCGAGATTGTCCGCGGGAACGATGTCGCCGACCGCGACGACTTCGATGTCCTTGCCCACCATGCCCTGTTCGACCAGCGCCCGGAACACCAGGCGTCCAATGCGGCCGAACCCGTTGATTGCGACTTTCACTGCCATAAATGATTCAATTTCTAGTTCAGGATTGCGGGATGAAACCCCATGAAAACCCGACGCGAAATGTTAGCGGGCGGGGGCCGGCGGTCAACGAAGAATTAGCCGCAATCCGACTGTTGCGACGGGCGTTGGCGTGTCAGTTCTGGGGGGCTGGCGAGCCGGTGGCCGGGGCGGATTCCGCAGCAGCGGGCGAGGCCGCCGGTGCGGGCGTTGTCGTTCCCGAATCGCTGGGCAGGCCCTGCTGAGGCGCGGGCGTCAGCGGCTGGGAAGGCAGGACCGTGTTCTGCTGTTCCAATGCGCGTTGAAATTCGCGCGAACTGCCGTGGAAAACGCGGCTCTGTAGGATGGCCAGCGTCATGGCCAGCACAAAGAAAACGATCGTGCCGTATTTCGTGACCTTGGTCAGGACGTTGCCCGTGCCCGACCCGAACAACGCGTCCGTGGCCGCGCCACCAAAGGCCAGACCCGCGCCGGCATCCTTTTTGGGCAGTTGAATCAACACCAGCAAGATCAACAGAAGACAGTTGAGCACCAGCACCACCGTCAGCAATCCAATCAAAAAGCTCATAGGTTCATTTCATTTGCGACCGTCGCGATTGTCGCACGGACGCCAGCGCCGCCCGGACGATTCCGGGACAAACGCGGTGCAGCATGTTAGAGAAGCGGATTTCAAGGTCAACGCCGGATTTCCGGCAAATCGGTATCGGAATTTTTTCATTTCGCCCCCGGCCGTTCTCCGGCATGTTGGCCGTGATTTTATGGGAAAAAGACGCGAAGCCCGGGAACGTGCCGTGCAGTTCCTTTTCCAGCACGACCTGAACCCGCCCGACGACATGGACCGGGCGCTGGACGAATTCTGGCAATCCCAACGAGCCGCGGCCATCGCCGGGGAAAAAGGCAAGGCCACCTGGGGACAACCCGTGGAACTGCCCCCCCCCACCACCGAGGAAGCCGAAACAAGGCTCTTCGCCGACCCGCTGATTCGCGGCACCATCCAACATCGCGACGCGATAGACGAACAAATCAAGAAACACGTCCAGAACTGGGAAATCCACCGCATCGCCGCCGTGGACCGGAACATCCTCCGGCTGGCCATCTACGAAATGCTCCATCGCGATGACATCCCGCCGGTCGTCAGCATCAACGAGGCGGTGGACATCGCCAAAAAATTTTCCACGAACGACAGCGGCAAGTTCGTCAACGGCATCCTCGACAAGATCAAAGGCGAACTCATGCGCCCGGCGAGGATCGTCAAATGAGAAATGATCAATGCCCAATGTCTCATGCGCAATGACCGCCCACTCTCGTCACGGAGCAAACATCCCATTTCTCATTACTCATTAAACATTGCTCATTTACCATCGTTGTGATGTTTGCCGACCTCCATCTCCACTCCCTGTTTTCCGACGGAACTTATGAGCCGGAGGAAATCGTCGCCAACGGCGCAAAGTTCGGCTTCAAAACACTCGCCCTCACCGATCACGACACCGTGGAAGGTTGCGCCCGCATGGCTGCCGCGTGTGAAACCGCAGGAATCGAATTCATTCCCGGCACCGAACTCACCGCCGAACACAACAACAACGAACTCCACCTCCTGGCCTACTTCGTGGACATTCACGACGAAGCGCTGCTCAGGGAAATTGCTGTGTTCCAGAAAGTCCGGCAGGATCGCATCCGCGAGATGGCCGTCCGCCTCAACAAACTCGGCGTGCCGTTGCAGGCGGACGACGTGTTCACCCTGGCCAACTGCCGCTCCCCCGGACGTCCGCACGTCGCCCGCGCCCTCGTCAAAGGCGGCCACTGCAAAACACTGGACGAAGCCTTCGAGCGATTTCTCAAAAAGCATCGCCCCGCCTGGGTGCCCAAGAAAAAAATGTCGGCCCTCGAAGGCATCCGGTTGATCCACCAGTCCGGCGGCCTCGCCGTCATGGCCCATCCCGGCTTGAACCGCACGGACGACGTCATCCCCCACCTCGTGGAAGCGGGCCTGGACGGCATCGAATGTTTTCACACCAAACACACACCCGCGATGTCGGCGCATTACTTGAAAATCGCGGAGAAACATTCGTTGCTGATCACCGGCGGCAGCGATTGTCACGGCATGAGCAAGGGCAAACCGCTCATTGGCACTGTGAGATTGGATTACGACCACGTTGCCCGACTCAAGTCGAGAGTCGAGAGTCGAGGGTCGAAGGCTGAAATCGCCCGTCAATCACCGGCTCTCGACTCTCGACACTTGCCTCTCGACTGATTCATGGGACTCTTCGCCAAATTCAAAGCCGGGCTTGCCCGCACGCACGACAAGCTCGTTCACGAAATCAAACGCATCGTCACGCGTTCGCCGAAACTCACGGCGGATTCCATCGAGGAACTGGAAGCCGCTCTCATCGCCGCCGATCTCGGCATGGCCATTACCGCCCAGATCGTGGACGCGGTGAAGAAAGCCTACGAATCCCAGGGCGCGGCAGGGCTGGACTATCTGGCGGTCGCGCGCGCGGAGATTGAAAAAAGCCTTTCCAGCAACAAGGCGGATTTGATCAAAGCCCCGAGCGGCCCGACCGTCGTCTCCATTGTCGGCGTGAACGGCACTGGCAAGACGACGACTTCCGCCAAGCTCGCGCACTACCTCCAATCGCAAGAGAAAACCGTGTTACTGGCCGCGTGCGACACCTTCCGCGCTGCCGCCATCGAGCAACTCAAACTCTGGGGCGCGCGCCTCAAGGTCGAGGTCATCGCGAGCGCGTACGGTTCGGATGCCGCATCCGTGGCGCACGACGCCGTCACCGCCGCGCAGTCGCGCAAGGCGGATTACCTGTTCATTGACACCGCTGGTCGCCTGCACACCAAGCACAACCTCATGCAGGAGTTGCACAAGTTGCATCGCGTCATCGGCAAGCAACTGTCCGGCGCGCCACACGAAGTTTTGCTCGTACTCGACGGCAGCACCGGCATGAACGCGCTGAACCAGGCGCGCGAATTCAACAAAGCCGTCCCGCTCACCGGCCTCATCGTGACCAAACTCGACGGCACGAGCAAAGGCGGCATGGTGGTGGCGATCCAGAAGGAACTCGGCC
>DAOLDN010000072.1:8924-11320 GCA_035327385.1 Verrucomicrobiota bacterium
AGAAGGAACTCGGCCTGCCCATCAAATTCATCGGCCTCGGCGAGCAACCGGACGATTTGCAGCCGTTTGATGCGAAGCAATTCGCGCAGGCGTTGTTTGAGGGGTAGGAAATACGGTAGGAAATACGTCTTTCGCCGACACGCGATTTCAGCTACCTTCTCACCGTGAACGCAGTTCTTGAAAGCCCGGAAAAAGTCTGGACGTATGAGGATTATCTGGCCCTCAACGACGACACTGTATTCGAGATCATCAATGGCAAGGCACTTATGTCTCCCGCACCGGAACTTTTTCATCAACGCTGGGCTGGCAAACTGTACCAGGCTATCCTGCATCACATCGAAGCCCATAAACTGGGCGAAATCTTCTTCGCTCCGGTTGATGTGGTCCTGGATGAAAAGAACATTGTTCAGCCCGACCTCGTATTCGTCTCCACTGCCAACTCAAGCTTGCTCGAACGCCGCGGCGTTATGGGCGCGCCCGATCTGGTGGTGGAAATCATTTTGCCTACGAGCCTCCGTCGCGACCGCTACGACAAGCGGGAATTGTATGCCCGCTTCGGCGTGAAGGAATTCTGGCTGGCCGATGTTGCCAACCGCTCCATCGAAATCCTTTCGCTTCTGAAGGGTGCTTATCAATTGTTCTCGTGCGCTACGAACGAGGGGAAAATTCAATCCGCAGTCCTGCCCGGATTTGAACTCGACCTCGCGTCGCTGGATTGACGTGGCTTCTGACCAAGGCATCGGCGAACAGCCGGACGACCTGCAACCCTTCGACGCCAAACGATTCGCGCAAGCGTTGTTTGAGAAATAGCGCGCCGCATCCAGCGTTTGACTTGCCCCACCGTCACGCCTAATTTTGCCGCATGACAGCGACAGAAGAACGCCGCCTCAAGGTTCTGCTCAAGGATGCCGTGACCGAAGTGCTGGAAGCCCTCTGCCGCCTTTCCACCGCAGGCTTACAACGCGAAAGCGGCAGAGGGCTGCCGCAGTCCAAGACCTCGCGGAATTTTCCAACGGGAATTCAGAATTTGGCCACACTTTTAGTTGAACCGCTCTATCGCATCCGCGTGGGCGATTACCGGATCGGCTTTGTGTTCGAGCAGAGCGTCATGACGTTTGTTCGCAGCCTTGACCGCAAAGAAATCTACCGCTACTTCCCGTGAACGCCGGACGACCTGCAACCCTTCGACGCCAGCCAATTCGCGCAGACGTTGTTTGAGGATCAATAGTTGGTCAGGACTCCCACCCGGAAGAAGGCTTGGGCAAGGTCGTTGGTCAACACGAAGTCGGTTTGTCCCCGGCTGCCCGTCTCCAGCAGAGTCCATGTGGTATTGGTGGACAATGTAGGGGACTGATAAAGCTGATAGGTCAGCAGATCGAGACTGTTGCTGATGGTCAATTGTAACGTGCTGTTTGTGTCGGGCCGCGCGCGGATCACCGGCTGCGGTGGTTGCACCAGGAACGGCAGAATGCAAACCGGTCTGGACACGGACAGGCTCTGGCCGGTGGCGGTCAACGCTCCCGTCAAAGGATTGATGGAATAAAGCAGGATGTTGTTGGAATTCTGGTTCGCCACGATGCAATACGCGCCGGTCGGATCAATGGCGAAATGGCGCGGCGTCGTTCCAGTGATCTGATGCTGCACGAACGTGAGAGTGCCGTCCGACGGATTGACAGCGAAGACCACGATGCTGTTGTGTCCACGATTCGAGCCGTAAAGGAATTTCCCGGATGGATGCACTGCGATCTCCGCCGTGGTGTTGGCGCTGGTGAACCCCGCCGGCAGGGTGCTGTTGGTCTGGAACGGCGTGAGCGCGCCGTTCGTCGAATTGTAATTGAAGGCCACGATCGTTGAATCCAGTTCGCAGATGACATAGGCCCGCTTGAACTCGGGATCAAACGTCAGGTGGCGCGGCCCTGCCCCCGTCTTGAACGGCGTGATCACGGTCGAGTTGGTGTCCAACGTTCCCGATGCCGGGTCGAATGGATGACTGCGCACCTGGTCCAGCCCCAGCAGGCAGACCAGCGCGAAGCGGTTGCTGCCGTCCAGCGTAGTGCAATGCGCGCGTGGCGTCGTGCCCGGGTATTGAATGAACGTGCTGGCCGCACCCAACTGGCCGTTGGCCTGGATCGGGAAAACGCTCACGCTGCCGCCGCCATAGTTTGCGACGATGACATTCCGGCCGCTTCCGTCCACCACGATGTGCGCCGTGGAGGCGCCGCCCGAAGGGCGTTGGTTCAGGAAGGTCAGTTGGCCGTTGGCGGCATTCACGGAAAACGCCACCGCCTGCGCGCCACCGTGATTGACGGCATACAAAAACCGGCGGTCCGGTGTCAGCGCGATGAACGCGGGGTCGCCTGTGGCGGCTGCCAGATTCGTGGACCCGAACGTTCCAG
>DAOLDN010000073.1:0-11307 GCA_035327385.1 Verrucomicrobiota bacterium
TGAGGCGGCTCCAGATTTTCGCAGCCAATCTCCCGCCAGCGCCGCGCTGCGTTCCTCATTATCCGCCGCGTGCGGATCATAAATGGCATCATGAAACCAGATGGCCAACTCCACCGCCACGGGTTCGCGAGCGAGTTGCCGCGCGGCGTCGAACTCATGGAGGCTGTCTCCGATGTGTGAGAGATTATGGTAGCTCCGGTGAGGTTCGGAATACATCGCCACCAGCCGGTCGTAGGAATTAGCGGGTGAATCCCTGTTCGTTGCTGCCTGCCACAACTCCACCCAGCGCTGTAAATTCAAGCCGCTCACTTGTGGAGTTGGAGGAGTTGGCGATAGACCGGGGTCGGGACGTATTTGCGCACTATTTTCCGCCAACCCGCTGGGCCGATCAGCCCCTTGACCATGCTGGAACTGACTTCGGCAATGTTGCGCGGTGGCATCAGGAAGACCGTGCAAATATTGGGATCAAGATCGCCGTTGATGTTCCGCATCGTCCGTTCGAATTCATAATCACCGGCCGACCGGATGCCGCGCAGGATGTGAGTTGCCCCGACCGATTCGGCGTAATCAATCAGATACAGGTTGGAAAAGGCGGCAACTGAAATATTGGGAAGCTCACGACAAGATTCGCGGAGCATGGCGAGTCGGTCATCCACCGTAAACTTGAATTTCTTGTCCGGGTTGATGCCGATGGCCACAATCAATTGCTCAAACAGCCGTGCGCCCTCCTGAATCATCCACAGATGGCCGATCGTGAGTGGATCGAAACTACCGGCATAGACACCCAGTTGCTGTGATCGCTTCACTTTCACGTCCGAAGTGTAGCAGCGGTGTGCCTTCCGTCGCAATCGCATCAGTAAGGTGGAGCAAGCCGTCGGAAACCGTGGGAAAGGACAATCGCCAGAAACAACAGGTTTCGCGGAATCAATCCCGGCCAGAAGTGGTGAACTGGGCCAAGCGAGTCTTGCCTGCCAGCCTGTTCAGCCAGTCTGGTGGCAACGCGCTCCATGAATGAAACCGAGCGCGGCCAGTCACAGATGTCGTCAAGCCAATCGCGGGGGATTCCTTGTTTGCCAATTGTTGCACCCATGATAGCGCCGAGAATTGCTCCAACTGTATCGGTGTCACCCCCACAATCGAGGGTGTTGATCATGGCCGTTCGAAAATCGCCCGGATGACGCAGCCACGCATAGATGGCGACCGGCACAACATGCAATGAATAGCCGGTGACGCCCTTCTCCAACCCAACGGTACGTACCAATTCCGCTACGCTTTGGTGGGTCGCGAGTGCAGATTCAATTTGCGACAGCCATTTCTGCCATTCGCTTTCGTTGGAAAGTGGACTGAGCGTCTCCAGAACCCGCCCGGCTTCCGGGCGACCTTGGGATTGCACTGCGAGCGCTACGCATTCCGCAACGGCCAGCGCGGCGGTCTCTGCCTGCCAACCGCGATGGGTGAGGCGCGAGGATGCCAATACAAATTCGCGTCGTCGCTCCGGATCGTTCTCGAAGTATGCTCCAATGATGGCGCTGCGCATCGCCGGGCCACTGCCGGCTGACGCGACCGCAGCTCGCCCGGCGGGAAATCCCATCCACAATTTCAAACACGCCTTGGCCGTTGCCAGTCCCACTCCGCCCGGCAAGCCCGCGAACCACCAGCGCAACTTCCAAGCGAGCACGCGCTGGAATGCCACAGCATCGAATGGCTGTGTCAGCAGTGCTTGGGCAACCAGCAAGGTGTGTTCGGTGTCATCGCTGATCATGCCGCGCCCAAATACGAAGCGCATGCGCCATTCGCCGTTCCAGCGTTTGCGGATGCGTTCCGGCGAGAGGTTCTCAGCCGGCAGCCCGAGCGCATCGCCCACGGCTGTGCCAAGCAGCACCCCGGCGAACGCATCACTCAATCTTTGGTCGCGCCCAGACATGTTTATTTTAGGGAGGTCATCATATCCGCAAAGCGATTGAACAAAACCTCGACTTCCTCGCGATGTGCCAGGGCCTGAATCCAGTTTTGTGGAATTGCTTCCAGCCCGTAATACCCCCCGGCTAGTCCACCCGCCACGCAACCAGTCGTATCGGTGTCGCCGCCAAGATTGACAGCTTTGAGCACACATTCTTCAAAGCTGCTTGTTGTGAGCAGACACCAAAGACTGGCGTGAAGAGTATGCAGCACGTAGCCAGTAGAAACCACCTCGCCTTCAGGTAGCGAAACGAGATTGTCATTCAATATATGTTTGAATCGGCTAAACTCTGATGCGTGCTGATAACAACCTGCGAATTCAGTGCGGGCAGCTTCGATCGCCGCTCGTAATTGCCCACCGAGCAGCAGTTGTCTGGTAACAAAGCCATGAAACGCGCAAGCCATCATTGATCGCGGATGGCCGTGGGTTATTGCCGAAGCGCGTTCTAAACGATTCCTGCGAACGGCCAACGGCTCATTCGCGATGCCGAGTGAAACAGGGAGGATGCGCATCAACGATCCATTGCCATTGCTGAATTCATCGCAACCGCCCGCTTGTTCTGCGGGTGTCCCGCTGGCAATCCGCATCAATGCGTCGGCCGTGGCCCCACCGATATCAAAGACCACGCCGGTCGCAGTCCAAAACTCTTCATTCATCCAGCGAACGAAGCGCTGCCCCATGTCTTCCGTGTCAAATTCGGAATGGAGCAGACTGTCCACCGTGCAAAGCATCAGCGCGCCGTCATCCGACCACGTACCAGCAGGTTGATGATGCGAACCGTATCCACGCATATCTTTGACCGGATCGGCTTGCACCGTCGCGCGATCCTTGAATTCCACCGGCACTCCCAGCGCATCGCCGACCAGCGAACCCCACAGACCTCCAAGAATTCGTTCCCGTTTCGAAATGGACGTCGAGGAGGTCATTTGTTCCTGCCAATGAAATAAAGTCCCGCATACACCTTCGGATCAATTAGCACGCCCGATTTGGCCTTTTCGTCGAGCCAAGTGTGAGCATCTGTCAGCGGCACTTCATGAACGGTGATGTCTTCATGTGCCACGCCGCCGCCGGCACCGATCCGCCGCAGTTTTGTTGCGAGGAACAGCGTCACGGTTTCCGAAGTGAGACCGCCCGACGATGGGCCATGTGTCAAAGCTTCGATATTGCCAGCTTCATAACCCGTTTCCTCGATCAACTCACGCCGCGCTGCCTCCGCATGCGCTTCGTCGCTGCTGCCCGGTTCATCGCCGATGATGCCGGCTGGCAGTTCGATCGTGCGCGCATGAACCGGAAGCCGATACTGCTCCACCAGCAGGAGTTTCTGCTCCTCAGTTACTGCAACAATGATAGCCGCATCCGTGGCGTTGGTGCGATGGGCGTATTCCCAATGGCCTTCCTTGACGAGGGCGAGGAACTTGCCGGTGTAGAGAATCGTTTTCATAGTTGGCGAATTAGCGAGTTAGTGAGTCAAAGAGTTGGAATTGTCGCATCGGCTTGGAACCACTCATGGCACTCGCTGATTCATTAACTCATAACTGCGTCGCACCGCGACGCCCGCGTGCTTCATTTCCTCAACCGCGTGCTTCACATCGTCAGGTCGCAGGTTTACGCCCCGGCTGGCGTCCTCGATCAGATGCGTCTTGAATCCCATCTGCGCCGCATCCAGCGCGGTGAACTTCACGCAGTAATCCGTCGCCAGGCCACAGACAAAAACCTCCGTCACCCCTTGCGCTTTGAGCCACTCACCAAGCCCCGTGGACCTGCGATGACCGTTGTCGAACAGGCCGCTGTAGCTGTCAATACCAGCGTCCGTGCCCTTGGGAAACACCTTGGCGATGCGCTCCCGGTTCAGTGCGGCGGCCAGTTCTGCGCCCTTTGTGTTTTGCACACAATGCACCGGCCACAATGTTTGCGGCAATCCGTTCAATTCGATCTGCTCGAACAAGTTCTTGCCCGGATGGCTCGCCGCGAAACTCCCGTGATTTGCCGGATGCCAATCTTGCGTGGCGACCACGAGCGGGAATACCGCTTGGAGTTGGTTTGCAACTGGGATGACGGCGTCACCATCCGGCACCGCCAGCGCGCCTCCCGGCAGGAAGTCGTTTTGGATATCAACCAGTATCAGTGCTTTCATAGTTTATGGAATCAGTTGGCGCTGGCGAAGGAGCGCCACAATCTTGCGAGCCCAAACGCGATCGGCCTCCTTCAGTTCATCGTTCAATTCGGCATAGTCCACCCATGAACGTTGCCATTTATCGCGCGTCGCGGTGGCAACGTCCCCTGCCACCGCACGCGACCAGTGCAGCCACTGGGCGTGCTCGATCTCAGCAAGCGCTTCCAACAATTCGTCGGCTTCTTTGAGCGGCGGTTTGCTCATGGGTTGCTCCTTCACGCGGCGGGAAACTCAATGAACTCCCGTGGAACGTGGCTTACCAGCCAGACGCCATTGGCGGAACATCGGAATACGAAACCGGACCGGTGCATGTCACCGGCGCGAATTGTCAGCAAAACCGGCTTACCATGCCTTCCGCCGACTTGGAAAGTGACCTTCGTTTCCGCTGACAGGTGAACATCGTGGCGTTCCATCCGTTGCAAGCCGTCCTTGCGAATGCCATCGAGAAAACGCGTCGCGGTACCGTGATACAAAATCTCCGGCGGCGTCTGTGGCGGATACTGTAAATCCACTTCGACCGAATGGCCCTGGCTGGCACGAATGCGTTGCCCGTCCTCGCTAAACGCATAGCGCTTCTTATCGCTGGTGGCGACGATGTGTTGAAGCTGTTCAAGAGTGAGGGCCACG
Organism: Verrucomicrobiota bacterium; assembly: GCA_035327385.1. Classification (GTDB taxonomy): domain Bacteria; phylum Verrucomicrobiota; class Verrucomicrobiia; order Limisphaerales; family JADLHS01; genus DAOLDN01. The sequence goes on from DAOLDN010000073.1 coordinate 4,761, forward strand.
CCATTGGCATTAACCGCTTGCAACAAATCATCCACGCTCACCCAACCTGCTTCACCAAGCTTCAACCCCACCCGCTCCGGTTCGTGCCGGAGAACCAGGCTGAGGAACTTGCTGGTTCTGATTATCTCTTTGTCTGTCATAGTAAGATTGGTTCTCTAGCCTTTAACCACTCCACCGGAATCTTCTCCCTGCCCGCGCTCAATGCCACGATGCCACCCACGATGGCCGCGTTGGTATCGCAATCACCGCCGACACTGACGGTCTTCCCCAATACATCAACAAAACGGTCGAGGTGATGAGCGGCCATCCAAATGCAAAATGGCACGGTGTCGGGCGCAGTCACGAGCGAACCGTTGCCCAGTGAATGGGCAACATCCGCTTCGGGAATCTCGGGTGGAGTGGTGCTTGCCAGAAGAATGCCGCGGCGCACCTTGCTTTCCGGCGTGTGCTGGAGGACTGCTTCAATGAAGATGCGCACGCGGTCGGCGTCTGGGCTGCTCCTTAGTTCCCAAGCCATCGCGGCAGCGACCGCAACGGCCATTGCCCCAGCCACACCTTCGGAATGGGTATGGGTGACGAGTGATGAAGCCCGCGCCTGTTCGGCACATTGTTCAAGGTTGTCAGCGAAATATGCGCCCAGCGGTGCAACACGCATCGCGCTGCCATTACCCATCGAGCCTTGTCCGCCAAAAGCATTTGCCGCCATGTCACGCCATTTCGCCCCGGCGTTGATTTCACGCATCTGTATGCGTGTCATTTTACCGTAACCGCGCTCTGGATCGCGCTCGAAGCGCCGGGCGAAACGCTTGGCCAACGCGTCCTGATCCACATAGCCGTGCGACTTGAGAACTTGGACAATGGAAATCGCCATCTCCGTGTCGTCGGTATGAAACCACGGGCCGGCGGGGAGATTGTTCTCCGCCAACCGGCGCGGAGCGGCGTGCGCCTGATAGCTCAACATTTCGCCAAGCGCATCGCCCAAGCCAAGCCCATCCAACGACAACTTCATGCGCTCGACGCGAGCAGCGTGGTCGGTGGGAAGATTTGATTTCCATGTGTTGCCGAACTCGGTGAGCAGCCGTCGCGCGCTGCGCAGCCACGAAGTTTCAATCCAATCCGTGCCAATCGGCCCAACTCGGTCCGCCATCCAACCGGCAAACCGAAGTTCGTTGTGCATTGAGTAAACGCGATCCGTGTTCGAGGAATGAATCAACACCGGGCAAACCGGCATGAAGTCACCCAGAAACCGAGCAACGTCCACGCCTGTGCCAGGATCAACCTTCGCCCCTGGCATCGGATTCAAGTCGTGGTCGAGCGAAATCAGCGCCGCGGTCCGAAAGAATTCTTCGCACTCAGTAATCATCGAAGGCGCATCACGCCAGACCTTCAACTCAAAACCACTGCCTAGTTCCGCAACTGTCTTTTCAAATGCTGCGATGCGCTCGTCGTTGTCTTCGAGGATGAGGATGGTTTTCATTTCGTCTCCTCCCTGACCGCAGTTTGATATGCGGCAAACACCTCGTCCGTGAAGCAGGCGAACACCACACGCTCAAGCGCATCCATGCTTTTCACCGCGACGCGCGTTTCACGAACTGCGATCCGGGCGGCATCGGGAATCGGATATCCATAAACGCCGCAACTGATGGCGGGGAACGCTATCGTTCTAACCGCATTCGCTCGCGCCAACACCAAACATGCGCGGTAGCAGGAAGCTAGAAGCTCCGGCTCGCCGTATCCGCCCCCGTCCCAAATTGGTCCGACGGTGTGAATCACGAACTTCGCGGGAAGCCGATAGCCCTTGGTGATTCTGGCTTCGCCAGTCGGGCAACCACCGAAAGCGCGGCACTCGACCAGTAACTCCGGTCCGGCGGCGCGATGTATCGCCCCATCGACCCCGCCACCACCCAGCAATGATGTGTTTGCGGCATTGACGATGGCGTCAACCTCGAGCTTGGTGATGTCGGTTCGGGTCAGTTCGATTCGATTCTCGGCCTTCATAATCAATTGATCCGTTCCGCAAATGCACGGTAGGTGGTCTCGCCTTCCGACCGGTCAAAGACTGCAAAAACAACTTTCCCGAACGCGCCAGCGAACCTGCCACCCGGTTGCAGCAAATCGGCAAAGATCCGCGCGACCGCCCTTGGATCGTTTCGGAAGACGCCGCAACCCCAAGCGCCGAGAACGAGTTGGTCCACCTGATGCGCCATGGCGATTTCAAGGACCAGTTCGGCACGCCGTCGCAGGGTCGGTTCGATTTGCTTCGAATTGGCCGGTTCGTTCTGCGCGACCGCCCCGGCATTTGGCGCAGGCGCGGTTATCACCGAAGCCAGAACGGGCTTCCCGATCAATTCCCCGTCGTCATCCCGAAAGAACGGCACGAACGGCGAAAAAATCACCAAATCCAGATAGAGCGCCGAGCGGTTGGCCCGATTGCGCTCGTAGTATTGGGGCGCTTTGAGGAGACACGGGTAAAGCCCCGAAGCACACGCCAAAGCCTCCTCTTGCGCGAGCGAGCCATTGAGAAAACCACCGCCGGGATTTTTCGCCGACGCAAAGTTCAAGCAGGCCAGATGCCCGCTGCCTGAAGCCGCAAGTCGCGCCAGTGCTTGAAAAGCCGTTTCGTTCCGCGCTTCAAAAAGCGTCTGCCGTTTGGCTTCCACCTCGTGCGTCACAGGCGGCTTTTCCGGTGTGTAAAGCATCGTCCCCGCCTTTGCCTTGGCGATTTGATTGGCGATGTTCACGCGTTGGCCATTCGAAGTCTCATAGAAACCAGCGTCGCATATCGCAACGGTCTCCTGGGCCATCAACATTCTCGTGCTTCGTCTCATATATTTCAGTCCACCAGCACACCCTGCCGCTCCGCGATCCCGATCACAGCCTGTGTGCCAGAATTGAATTCCAAAAAATCCTTCTCGATGCCGTCACTGAAAATCACGCCGTTCTCCGCCATGCGCGATTCGAGGATCAACGGCGTTTCGGCCGTGACGCGACCGAATACCAGCGATGTACCTGTGGTTTTCGTCGGGAACGGTTCGCGCACGGTGTAGAACAGGTAGTTCGCATCCCACGCGAACTCAGTCTTCACGCTCAACCGGACCTTGCGGTCGGCGCTTTTTCCTGATGCTGCAGTCGTCCCAGCCACTACCTGCCGAGTCAGTGCCGAACCCGCCGATTGGGTGATGGCCGCCGCTCCAGTGAGCAGGCTTTTAAGCCACCCGGTCGATCCCATGCCCGTTGAAACAATCACACCACTCGACGATTGCGTTTCACTAGTCTCGCCACTGCGAATGAGATACCGGGCCGAGCAATGCGTTTTCGGGCCGATGAACAGATCGTTCACGCCATACAAGGCCTGCCCGTTATTCAGCGCGGCCTTGGCCATCGTCACCGATTTTGTTGGTCGCTTTCGCAGGACGACTTCTGGCATCACCTTTGGCAGGTCGCTCACTCGGAAAGTCAGCAGCCGACCATCCCAGCGTTCCGGGTCGGGGTTCACACCCACGACGGGCTGGCCATTGAGGTATTTCAACGTGTTGGCAACCAAGCCGTCCTGTCCCAGCGTCACCACCGTGTCATCCGGCGCGAAAACGAAGTTCGGCAGGAAGCCTCGATCCACGATCTGCACCCGACCCACTTGAGACAGGGCCGACTGCGCCTCGCTGAGTGCGCGATGATACGTCTCGTCCTCGCGCAGGTAATCCGAGAAGTCTGCGCCTTGGTGCTCGACGTAGAATTTCGCCTGGCTGACGGTGTTGAACCGGATCACCAGTTCAGCCAGGCGCGTCGGTCGCGTCACGAGGACGATTTTGCTGTCAGTCAGGTGGTTCATTTTCTCGCCGGTTGCGGTGTCATCAATTCCCGGAGCAAATCCGGCGAAATGTTGAGCTGCCCAATCTTTTCCGCCTTGCCGGCCAATTCCTGGAAGGCGTAAGCGATGAGTTGTTCCGGCTTCATGCTCGTGCTGGCAAGCGCTTGGAGAATCTTCGGGTCAGCGCTGCCCAGCGCCTTCATGGTGCTCGACACGCCGTAGGCTCGGGCATCCGCCTCGGCCTTGGCGTTCTCCGCCGCCAGCGCGACCATGCTCTTGCGCCGCTCTTCCAATCCGATGTTGGTTTCCAGCGCTTCCTTCTTGAGCAGGCCTTCCTTCTCTTGCACGGCTCGCTCGGCGTCCATCTGGGTTTCCCGGATCTGGCGCTTCTTGGTCTCGATGGCGATCTCCGTGTTCAACTCGTTTTCCTTGATCGCCCGCTCCTGCTCCACGGCTGAATTGCGCCGTGCGTAGATGGCCTCGTCCGCTTCGCGGAACATCTTTTCGCGCGTCTCGGCTTCGAGTGCCCGTGCGGTCTCAGGAGTTGGCTTGATGGCCAGAATCGAGAGGCCCAGCACTTCCAAACCGAGCGATGTGATTTCATCCGCCGAAACCAAACCCGCCTTCACTGCCTTCACCAGTTCGTCCGAGGCGCGGATGGCTTCACGCAAAGGCAACTTTTGCAGTTCGGCCCGCGCGAGCACATTGACCACATGAATGACACGCTCCGGGAGCTTTTCCGGATCTTCCGAGGCATACGTCTGGCCGTTCGGCGCGAGCGTGTAGTTGAGCAACGCCGCCAACCGTTTAGGTTCGCCCACGCGATAGGTCACCTGGCCTTGGATGGTCACGGCCTGGAAGTCTGCCGTGGTTTCCTGGAAAATGAACGGCACGTCGGCGCTCGCCACGGGCACGGCGACCAGCGAGGTTGTCGGCGCGTAGTAAAAGAAGGAATGCCCCAGTCCTTCGCGAACGATCTTGCCGCCGCGATATTGCAGGAGGTAGGTGGTGGGCTGGACCTTGATGAACTTGATGCCGAACATAACGTGCCTTTCGCTTATTGGTTTTCTCCGTCAGTCAAAATGGTTGTCACAGTTCAAAGTTGAATCCGCGTTTCTTGAGCTTCTCGTACTTGTCCGCATCGAAGCTGAATAGCTGCGCTGGGCGATGCCGTCCGGCCATCTGTGTTTCCTTGAGTGGAACGAGCAACCCAAAGCCCAGGACCTTCTTGCGGAAGTTGCGCTTGTCCAATTCAGTACCGAGCACTGCCTCGTAGAGATGCTGAAGTTGCGACAGGGTGAACTTCGGCGGCAGCAACTCGAAGCCGATGGGTTGGTAGCGCACCTTGCCTTTCAATCGGGCCAGCGCTGTCGCCAGAATCTCGGCGTGATCGAAGGCCAGCTTTGGCACTTTTGAAACTGGAAACCAACGAGCGTCTGCCGCATCCGTGGCGGCCTTGGTATCGTGCGCCGCCAGCTTGACGAGCGAGTAGTAGGCAACGCTAACGACGCGTTCGCGCGGGTCGCGCTTCACTTCACCAAACGTGTATAGCTGTTCAAGGAAGACGTTCTTCAACCCGGCTTCCTCCTCAAGCTCGCGGCGGGCGGCATCATCCAGCGTTTCATCCACGCGGACGAAACCGCCGGGCAACGCCCATTTGCCTTTGAACGGATCAAGGGCGCGCTCGATCAGCAGCACCTTGAGTTCGCTGTCATCCAGACCGAAGACGACGCAGTCCACCGTCAGGGCGGCCCGAGGATATTGATAGGTGTGTGGCATAAGATGATTATCGTGTTACAGCAGTGGCCAGTTCAGTGCGAAGTTCCATCAGCAAGATTCCAAGGCGATTTTTACCAGTGCCGTCTCCGCCATCGCCCCAGTAGCTGTCATTCGCCGTATGCTCAATGAGCTTCGCATCACCTGTATTGAGCAAGAGCGTTCGTAGCTCGTCGTGTTGCGTGAACTTTGCCCGCAGCGCCTGTCGCATGACATTGTCCTTCACGCTTTCCCAATCTCGACGTAGCGGAAGCTTACGGCTGCGCCCCAGATGAGCGGCAATCATGGGTGACTTCGCTTTGCGAACAGCATGTTCGTGTTCTGTGCCGGCGAACTTTTGCGCCTGAAAATAATGCTCGGCCGTTGGCCAGGTTCGACCGTTCAGTTTCATTGGAAATGAAGCGAAGTTCGAGAACTCCCCGTAGGGCTCGCTCACTCGATAGAAAAGTATTCGGCTCATAGCTTCGATTCGGGTTTGAATTCAGCAATCACTTCGATCAATCCAATGATGTTCGCGTTGAATTCCGGTAACTCCTCCGCCGGAATCCAGAGTTCCCGACAACTGGAGTCCCCGACGATCTGAACGGGATAGCGGCCGGCAAACTGCTTTCGCACCTGGAAACGCGTCACATAGCCAGCGCCATAATCCTTCACATTCCACTTTCGCGAGATGTCCCGGGCGTATTCCTCGTTCAAGACTGGATAAAAGATCGGCTGCTCAGGCAGGCGGGGCGGGAATTCCCGATACCCGCTGGCCGCGATCAGCTCCAGCTCCTGCGGTCCGACCGGGCGATAGAGAATGGTGGTTTCGTCGCTCATCTTCTGTAAGTGTTCTCTTTACACGTTCTATTGATAGTGTCATAGTCACACCATGTCAAGCCGGAATCTGAAAAAGGTGAAGTCGGGCGACAGGTTTGCTAGAATCGGGTGTGTGATCTCAGAGCCGGCGACCCCATTGAGTCC
>DAOLDN010000074.1:0-11303 GCA_035327385.1 Verrucomicrobiota bacterium
TCCTTGCCCGAACAATCCAAAGTGATGGGCGCGCGAAACTCGACTGTCTCGCCGGACTTCGTCTGCGCGCGGACACCCACGACGCTGCCGTTGTCGCGCAACAGTTCCTTGACCGCAATCTCCTCGATGACCTCCGCGCCCTTGGCCCGGGCGTTATTCAGAAGAATCTCATCGAACTCCGAGCGCAATACCTGCCATGTTTGTGCCACGGTATCCTTGTCGTAACGATTGAAAAAGTAAAACGGCTGGCTCGCGCGACCGTTGGGCGAAATGAACACCACGCTGTATTTCTTCACAAACCCGGACGACTTCATCATTGGAATCAAGCCCAGCCGCTCCATCGGCTGATACGTGAACGGAATCATGGATTCGCCAATGTGATAGCGCGGGAATTTCTCACGTTCCAGCACAAGGACGCGGTGTCCGTATTCGGCCAGAATGGCGGACGCCGCCGAGCCGGACGGCCCTCCGCCGATGACGATTGCGTCGTATTGGTTGTCGTTGTTTTGTTTCATGTCAGATAAAGCTGTTGTTTCGGACGAGCGGAAGTTAGCACAGGTTTCGCCTGACGCCGCGTCAACATAGAACCGTGACACCTTGCGCCAGCGGATCAATCTCGTTGCACGCGGTCTGGCAATTCGTTCCGGTCGTCGGCACGTCGGGGAAAATGGAGCGCCAGTAGTTCGCCCGCCTTCCGAACCACCGCCACCAGGCCATCGGTGTAACGGCCATCCTTGAATTGACCCGTCATTTCAGCCGCAAGTCCCCGCCAAAAGTCCTCGCCACAGTGCTTGTGGATACCTTCGTCACCAATTACCGCGAACTGTCGTGCGCGCGGCGCGACAAAGACCAGCACCCCATTCCGCTCTTGTGTCTTCCCCATGCCAAGCCGGACGAATTCCGACTGCGCGGCAGCCACCGCATCATCAACGTTCTTGCCGCTGATAACCACGCGGATTTCGCCGGAGGTTTTGAGTTCGGCATCGCGGATCGCATTCACAATCCGGTTGTCTTCGAGCTGCTTGATGAATTCCTGATCCTTCATGGCTACCATCGTCCTCCCGCTCCACCGCCACCAAAGCTGCCGCCACCACCGGAGAATCCACCGCCACCTCCACCAGACCATCCGCCACCACCACCCCATCCGCCGCTGCTCCATCCGCCGCCGTGATAACGGCGACTTGGACGGATGCGGCGAGCGGCAATAAGAAAGATCAGGATAAAGACGATGATGATGACGACCGGCAAATACGAGACTGATATTGACGATGCCGAACGCGAACCCTGAACGATCAATGGCTGTGCGGTGGTACGACCGTTGCCACGGTATTCGCCCTTGGTCGCGGCAAGGATGGCGCTCACTCCGGCGCTGAGACCGGCATCAAAGTCTCCATACCTGAATCGCGGGACGATTTCGTCCTCGATGATGCGTTTGCAGAGTGCGTCAGGAAGTGCGCCTTCCAGTCCGTAGCCCACTTGGATAAACATGGTTCGATCCTGCCTAAAAACGAACAGAACCGCGCCGTTGTCCCTGCCCTTTTGCCCCACCTTCCACGATTGGGCAACACGCACGGTATAGTCCTCAATGGACGAGTCCGACTGCATCCTTTCGAAAATTGCCACCACGACCTGGCTCGACGTGGCGCGTTCGAAATCCTCCAGCATTGTGTTCAAACGGGACGCGGTGGCGGAAGAAACGACTCCGGCGTAATCGTTGAAATACTGCCTGGGTGCAGGCGGAATCACCTCCGCCGCCAACGCCACCAACGGCAGCACGACGCAAAAGATGGAAGAAATCCGTTTGAAATAAGCTCTCACGGCGTCAGGGCTTGGCCGGTGCGGGCGTGCCGAAGTCAAACTGCACCTTGGGCGGCGTCTCCGAGCCTGCGGTGGCAGCGAAGTAAGGTTTCTCCTTGAACCCGAGCCAGCCTGCGAAAAACACCATCGGGAACGACTTGATGGCTGTGTTGTAGGACTGCACAGCTTCGTTGAAACGACCGCGTTCCACAGCGATGCGATTTTCCGTGCCTTCAAGCTGCGCCTGCAAATCACGGAAGTTCGCCGTGGCCTTCAGGTCAGGATAACGCTCCACAACCACCAGCAACCGCGACAAAGCGGATGACAACCCGCGTTGTGCCTTGTCGAATTCAGCCAGCGTGGCTGCGTCGTCCGGCGCCGAGTTGGGATTGATCTTCACCTGTCCGACGGAGGCCCGCGCGGTTGTGATTTCGGTGAGCGTGGACTTCTCAAAGTTGGCCGCGCCGGAAACCGTGGCGACAAGATTGGGAATTAGGTCTGCACGGCGTTGATAGACGTTCTGCACCTGTGCCCATTGCTTGTCCACCGCTTGTGAGCGGCTGACGAGCTGGTTGTAACTGCCGCCAGCCACGATCGCCACAACGAGCACGATGATACCAAGCAGCACGACGATCCCACATCCGATGCCGAATTTTTTCATAAGTCAATCCGTTGGGCGGAGACTACGCCCGCAGTATGCGAGGCACAATTACAATGCCGTCCGTGTATTGTAGATTTTCTGATTCGGTCAATTGTCGTGGCAGTCATTGCAAATCAAGTTCTTTGAACAGGCGACATTACATGGCTAAGAAACAAGGGCGGTGATTGAGATACAACCTCATGCCGACCCGCTCTTCACTCAGTTATTCCAAAAATAAATTCCTGGCGACCACTGTTCTACATTTCTGCTTCGTGCCACGTGGGCAGGAAGATTTGTATCGCCAATTGTCAATCCCCAGTCATACATTCCGCCTCCGTAACGCAAGTGGACGCATTCAAAGCTAACGATGATGTAGGGATTGCGTTTGTAGTTTTGCTTTAACAGATATGCTGGAGCGTTGGTCAGAAAGTCCTGCTGGCTTTTGTAAGGACCGTAAGGATCAGCCTGCTTGAGCACGCTAAGTGCCCACGCGCGTGTTTCTTCCAAGTTAATTTGTCGGCGCACTTTTCGCTTCCAGATACTGTCTTGATGCATCGCAACAAAGATCTGCACGAACCATACGACAACGGCGAAAATAATAATGCAGGCGAAAATCGCGACGATCCATGTCGAAACTCGTATCGAACGCTTCACAATTGATTCACCTAACTTCACGAGAGCGAAAAGCTTCAAGCTTGGCAATAACCTCATTCAGCCAGCCTTCATCCGGCAACGCATACGGGCGGAACGTTTCCATCCAGCCTTGCTGGCCGTTGAAAAGAATGGCGCGATGCAGGCCGAGGTTGTTGGCCAGCGGCGAATCAATCAGACTCGCGGAATCGTTGGCGCTCATCTGGAACACGACGCGCATCTCGAATTCACTCAGCGCCTTGCGGCTCAACATGCGCATCACGTTGTTGTAGGTGTCGCAGGTGGCAATCACATGGATGCCCTGCGCCGCGCCCTCGCAAATCAATTTGTTGAAGAGCAGTCCGGGATTGCGAGCGCTGGCCTCAGTGTCCATGGAGAAACTCGCCTCCTCGTCGAAGCGCAGTTTCTTGTTCCGCTGCAATCCATGCACCAGCACGAATGTCGCGGGAGCGGCGACGCCGGGCTGTTCGTTGCGGCGCTCCAGTTCCATTGCCAGTTCGCCAATCACGGCCTCGGTGTCGCCGACGCTGACAATTCTCACGTCGTCTCCAGCAGCATGCGCGACACGCTGGAGCAGTCGCGCCTCCGGCGAATCCGGCGGGCTGCAATCGAACACGAACAGACGCACCGCACCTTTCGCGTGCTGTGCGGCCAATGAGATTTGCGCGACCGCCAGCATCGCCAGCGCCGCCTCTTCGCGTTGGCCGGTAATGAGCAGATTGTTGCCGCTCTGACGTTGAAACATGGCTTCAGTCGGGCCTTTGATGGAATTTGGCGCGCCGAGCCAGACACGCTGTGAGACAGTCGGCGTGATGGACTGCGCAGAGAGCAGCGAGCGTAGCAACGGATTGTCGCGGACGTTGGCCGGCGCATTGCCCTCGAACACGATCGGTTCGCGCGCTGTTTCCCTCGATTTTGTGACGGAGGAAACTTTGTCCAGCCACTCATCGCGCACACGATCCGGCAGCCACACGACCTGAAACGGACTGTTGCCCTGCAACGCGCCGCCGTCGTCGTTGTAAATGGCCTCGCCCGGTCGCGACAACAATCGCGGCGCGGGATTGTCCTCGCTCATGATGAGGTAGGCGTCGGCTTCGTTGCACTGGAGCGCGATGCGAACGACCATCTGTCCGATGGTCGCGCGCGCCAGCGAATACGCGCCGCCCAACGTCTGCGAACCGAGCAACACATGGATGCCGAACGCACGGCCCTGGCGCACGATACGATCCAGCAACAATGCCGCGCCCTGCGAGATGCGGTCGTCTTCCACGAACAACTCCTGAAACTCGTCAATCAACAGCAGCACACGCGGCATCGGTTCGTTGCCGCCGGCGCGTTTGTAACCGGCAATGTCCTGCGCTCCCAGCTTGCGGAACAGGTCGCCGCGACGTTTCAGTTCGTCGTCCACGCGTTGCAGAACGCTCAAACCGAACTCGCGATCACTCTCGATGGCGATGACCCGTGCATGCGGCAGTTTGTGTGTGGCGTAGCATTTGAATTCCACGCCCTTCTTGAAGTCCACGAGATAGAACTCCACTTCATCCGGACTGCACCAGAGCGAAAGGTTCGTCACGATCACGTGGAACAAAGTGGATTTGCCCGACCCGGTCTTGCCCGCAATGAGTCCGTGCTGGCGTGTGCCCTGGCCCAACGCAAGATACTGGAGCTTCGTCGCCCCGGTGCGGCCGACCGGCACGCGCAACTCGGTGGTTGTGTCCAGCGACCAGATCTCGTTGTCGTCAGGCGCAACTTCCACAAACGGCATCTCCACGCGATACGAATCGGTGCTGTCCTTGCCAATCTTTTGAAGCAGCTTTGTCGCGAGTTCGGCATCGGGCGGAGCATCAAGCGACAGCGTGACACCGTCCCATGAACCAGTGCCGGGTATTGGAGCGCCGATCTCCGTATCGGCCCGACGGGCTGAAGCAGCAGCAACGAGCCGATCTGGAGATCGGCGCTCCGTCCCGGTCGCTGCCGTGCCTGCGATGGCAAATCCATCGCCCTTGGGCACGATGCACATCGCGTTCTTGCGAAGTTCGTCCGGCACGAATTCCACCGGCGCGGGCTTGCGTTGATCCCAGTGGATGAGCAGATGCACGCCGCAACGCGGACCGCTGGCCGCGATGCTCTGCAATCGCTTCACCGCCACCTCGCTGAAATTCACGGGGAAATCCGCGATGACGAGGAAATGATATTTCTCCGCCATGCGCCCGGCCTGTTCGTTGTATTCGGCGAGCGTCTCGTATTCGTTGCGCAGATACATCTGCGTGACCTTCTCGATGTGTTCGTTCAGGTCGGCGAGGCGCTGCTCGAATTGCGCCTGTTGAGTCCAGATGCGGCTGTTGATGATCCTCTCCTCGAAATCGGCGAGGTGCATGATGCCGGCAAAATTCTGTCCGAGACCGACCGGATCAAAAATAGTGAACGCCAGCCGTCCCGGAGGCGCGCTGGTGAGCAAACGCAACACGAGATTGTTCAATGCACCGATGACAAGCTCCTGTCCGGAGGTTTTGGTTTCAAACAACACGGACGCCTGGCGCGGAATGGACAGCAGGAGCGGGGCATTGATCCGGGCCGGGTCCGGCAATGAAAATCCTTCGCCCTTGAGCGAAGCGGAACAGAACCTCTCCAGATCCACGGCCAGTTCCGCAAATCTGGCCGCGTGCGCGAAATCGTCGGGCGATGAAAAGTTCTCCCACAATTCACCACGCCACGGCGGAAATGTTTCCGTCGCGCTCTTGGAAGCCGACTGAAGCAGGTTGTAAAGCGGCAGCACAACGTTTTGCCAGTCGGACTTGATTGAAGCCCGCGCAGCATCGAGAGCGGCGTTCAGTCTGGCGTTGTTTTCGATGTTTTCAGATTCCAGTTTCCCGGTGTGCGCTGCGACCTCGTCGTTGTGCCGGGTCATGCGCTCGCTGTAATCCGCTTCGATTCGCACAAGGGCGCGGCGATGGCGCTCTTCATTTTCGGCGATCAGATGGCGTGCCTGTTCGTTGAGCCGCTGTTCCCAATCCTTGCGCGTGGAACGGACGTCGCGCTGGGTTTGTTTGTAGAGAGCGTTCAGTGCCTGCGTGGCTGTGGCGTGGGCAGTCTGGATGCGCGCGTTCTCAGCCGCGAATGTAGCGTCGGCCTTCTGCGCGGCTTCGTCGTGCAACTGTCGCGCGCGGACCAGGGCTGCGGCTGCGGCCCGGACGTTGTTGGCTGTCAAGAGCCGCGTCACAATCCACAGCGCAATAATCGCCGCAAGGCCGCCACCGGCAATTTTCCAGACCTGGACCGGGACTGACTGAAAATCGAAGCGACGCACTTCAGGGACGAATGCGAACAACCCGGCAATCGCGACCAGCACCCAGAGCCACAACGGCAGACAACGGAAAATCAGAGGCAACACCAGCCGGCTGCAACGCGACATCGCGGCGGAAGCTGCCCCGGTGGCTTCTTGAAGTCGTTCGAGCAGCTTGTGTGCATCCGCTGAGGCGTCGGCTGCTGTTCCTGCTCCTGCGGCCAGTTTGGAAATGCGGCTGCGACCGCCGACAGTCCACCAGGCGCGGACCTCCTCGCGTTCCAGTTCCAAGCGGGCGGTTTCGAGTCTGGCATGGAAGGCCTCGTGCGCGGCCTGATTGTTGCGAGTGTCGTCGTCGCGTTGACGGTCGTTCTTTGCGTGGCCCTGCTGGATTTCGTCGCCGCGACGGGAATCGTCGCTTTCAATCGCTGAAAACCGCTGTTTTCGGGCGTTGTCGAGCGCCGTGGAAATCCACGCTTTGCGCCGCTCGAACACGGCTTGCGCATGGGAACGGCGATTGGCGACGTTGACGCCTTCGTTGTCGGTGGCCGTTCCCCAGCGGTCGCGAGCGGTGGCGACGGCCTGTTCGTGTTGCGCGCGGAGTTTGTGGAAACGGGAGGTGAAATCAGCCTCCAACGATCCGGCGCGAGAGGTCACCTCGCGGATGGCGTCGCGCAATCGGTTGAGCAGTTCCAGCGTTTGAGTCGCGCTCAACAGCCGGTCATTCGCAGTCGGCTCGGAGTTTGTCGAGGATTCGTTCAAGGGCATCTATGCTGGCGATGGACTGGTTGACGCCCGCGAAGAGTTCTTCGAGAAATCGTTTCTCGAATTCCCGGCTCCTGGCGTCGTTCCAGTATTGTTTAGTCTGCTCCCAGTCTTCACGCAATTCTTTGGTGAGGCCCATGAGGCGGTTGTGGGCGGCGTTCATGGGGTAATGATGAATGATGAATGATGAATGATGAAACAAGCCGCACGGACACGAGGCTGCGGATTCATTCGTCCAGAACTGGGGAAATGGGTTTTCATGCGGCGGGCGGATTGTCCGGGGGCGGCTTTGGCGGCGCTCCGGTGCCGCTGGCTGGCGACAGTTCGGCGTAGGCAGCGAGGGTCTTGATGGTTTCGGCAAGTGAGGCCACGGCTTCGCCGAGGTCGTGGCCGAGATTGTGACGGAGTTTTTCAGCCTGACGCGCCAGCGGTTCGACGCGATGGTCGAACTGGCGGTTCCAATGTTTGACGACGTCGAGGCGCGCCTCGGCGTCGCGGATGGAAGCTTTCGCCTTCTGGACGGCGGCCTGTTGCACGTAGGAAGCTTCGCGCAAGCCGGAGAGTTGGGCGGAGAAAAGTTCCTGCTGGGCTTGTTCGAGCTTTTGATGGCGGCGTTTGATTTCGTTCTGCCAGTAGGCCGGACGTTCGTTTTGCAGCCACAATCGCGTCCGCGTGACGTCGTCGGCGACCTCGTCCAGCAACCGTCCCGCGCGTTCGCGGTAGATGATGAGCCTGGCGCGAAAGGCTTCGATGGCTTCGAGCGAGGTGACTTTGGCCCGGTCGGACATTTCAAAAAGCTCCAAATTCCAAGCTCCAACATCCAGAGAAATTCCAAACTCCAAGCTTCAAACCAGAAACACACGCCCGTCCTTGATGCTTGAACATTGGGGCTTCTCTGGAGCTTGGGATTTGGAGCCTGGAGCTTTTCAATGTTGATCCAGATATTCCTCAATTCGCTGTGCCTTGCGCAGCAGGAAGGGCGTGTGTTGGTTGGAGCTTTCGATGAATTTCTTGAGCACCTTCATCGTGTCGCGGAATTCCTCGGAGAACTTGGCGTGCTCCTGGTCCTGCCAGGTGTCGCCCAGCGCGGAAAAGCGCGCCTGGAGCAGCGACATGCGGTTTTGCAGCTCGACGTTGAACCGTTTCAATTCCTCCGCGAACCGGCGGACTTCGCCGGGATCCATGATGGCCTGTGGCATGGCGTGATGGTGTTGTTTGTTCTACGCAGGGAAACTAGCAGACGGCGGCGCGGGCTTCCAATCAGAATTAGTGCCGCAGACCGTCTTCCAACTGCCCGGACCGGGGGTTGTGGCAGGGCACGCCAAACATTTGCTGTCGCGTTGCGGCAGTTGGGGTAGTATCCACACATGAACAAATCGTCCCTGACAATGCTCGCCGCACTGGGATTTGCGGTGCTGAGTTGCGCCGCAACCTCTGCCCAGACCGCGGCCGCGCCCGATGCGGATGCCGAGGCGCGTTACATCGCCGCCATCGAGAAACGAACCCAAGACATCACGGTGTTGCTCTCGTTCAAGGACGCTGCCGCGTCCAATCGCATCCACTCCGCCATCATGGCCCAGTATCGGGCGTTGCGCGACTGGCACGACACGAACGGGCCGGTACTGAAGCGATTGCAAAAGGAAGTTTCCAGCGCCGACGCGGCCCAATCCGCCAAGGCGAAGAAACAGATCGCCGCGATCCAATCGTCATTGAAGGAGCTTCACGATCAATATCTCGCAGATCTGTCCGCCGACCTGTCGGCCGTGGACGTTGACAAGGTGAAGGACAAGATGACCTACAACAAGGTGCGGATAACTTACGATGGCTACTGCGAGATGTTACCCGCGTTGACCGATGCGCAGAAGGCGAAGATTCTCGACTGGCTCAAGGAAGCGCGCGAAGCAGCCATGGATTGCGGCAGTGCCGATGAAAAACACGCCGTCTTCAACAAATACAAGGGCCGCATCAATAATTATCTCTCGAAGGAAGGTTACGATCTGGCCACTGCCTCCAAAGAATGGAACGCGCGCATCAACGCGCGGAAACAAGAGGAATCGAAACCGGCAAACTGATCGCGCCCATGGCCAGCCCGCGTTTCGTCTGCCTGATCCTGGCGCTGGTCACGGTGCTGTTGTATCTGCCCGCGCGTCATCACGGGTTTTTGGTGTTTGACGACGATCTTTACGTTTCAGAGAACCGGTTCGTTCAGGATGGGATTACAGTCGAGGGTTTCCGTTGGGCGTTCACCACGTTTGAAACGGGCAACTGGCACCCGCTCACGTGGCTGTCGCTGATGCTCGATTGCCAGTTGTTCGGTCCGGATGCCGGCACGATTCATTTCGTCAACGTGCTGCTTCACACCGCCAACGCGGTGTTGCTGTTGCTGTTGTTGCTGCGCCTGACCGGAGCGTTGTGGCCGTCGGCACTGGTGGCCGCGCTGTTCGCGTGGCATCCGCTGCACGTGGAATCGGTCGCCTGGATTTCCGAACGCAAGGACACCCTCAGCACACTGTTCGCGTTGCTGTCGCTGCTCTGCTACTCGCGGTTCGCGCAGGCTCGAACTGCGGAACACGGCTCGAAACGCCTCCACTACTGTCTCGCCTTGCTGTTCTTTGCCCTCGGCCTGATGGCCAAACCCATGCTGGTGACTCTGCCATGCGTGATGTTGCTGCTGGACTGGTGGCCGCTCGGACGATTTACGATTTGCGATCTACGATTAAAGATCCGGCAATTGGTCCGCGAAAAGCTTCCGTTCTTTGCTCTGACGGTTGTTTCGTGTGTCGTCACGTATCAGGCCCAACGCGTCGAAGCCGTCGTCGCGCTGGACCGGCATCCGATGGAATTGCGGCTGGCGAACGCCGTGGTTTCATACACTGCTTACCTGCTGAAGACGGTGTGGCCCGCCGATCTGGCAATCATTTATCCGCTGCCCACCGCCATCGCGTGGGCGCACGTTGTGATTGCGGCGGTTGTTTTGGCGGCGATCTCCTGGTTTGTGTGGCGGCAGCGTCGTCACAATCCCTGCTGGCCCGTCGGCTGGCTCTGGTATCTGGGAACGCTCGTTCCCGTGATCGGTCTGGTGCAGGTGGGCGGACAATCCATGGCCGACCGTTACACCTACTGGCCGTTGATCGGTGTGTTCATCGCCGTCGCGTTTGGCGCAGCGGCCTTTCTCAAAACCAATCCTTCGTTGCGAAACGCCGCCGTGGCGGTGTCGGTTCTTTTGATCGTCGCGTGCCTTGCGGCAACCGCGAATCAACTGCGTTACTGGCGGGACAGTGAAACGCTCTTTGCCCGCACGGTGGCCGTCACCGGCGACAACCCCGTGGCACGAATCAATCTGGGCGTCGCCCTCGAACAAACCGGTCGCAAGGAGGACGCGCTCACGAATTACAAGGAGGCGCTGCGATTGGATCCGGGCCGGGTCCAGGTCCACAACAATCTCGCCAACCTGCTGGATGAACTGGGGAAGACGGACGAGGCCGACGCGCATTATCGCGAGGCACTGCGGCTCAAACCGTCCGCAGTGGTGGCGCATCTCAATTACGGAGCGTTCCTCGTGCGGCAATGGAGATTCGCGGAAGCCGAACTGCACTACACCGAGGCATCGCGCCTTGCTCCGCGAGACCCGCGACCCTTTTACCTCATGGCCCGCGCGAAACTGGTCCAAAACGATCCCGTGGCCGCCGAGGTTTTTTTTCGCGACGCACTGCGCGTGGACGCCTACGACGTTCAAACCCTCACGGCACTTTCCCGGTTGCTCTCATCGGACGAACACGCCTCCGTTCGCAACGCGTCCGATTCCATCACACTGGCCGAGCGCGCCAATGCAGTGTCCGGCGGCACAGTTCCCTTCGTGCTGGAAACGCTGGCGATGGCGTATGCGGCTGGAGGCCGCACGACGGACGCGCAACAGGTCTTGCAGCGGGCGATTGTCATCGCGGAAGCAACCGGTGACAGGCAAAGCGCAAGCTCGTTGCGACAGCGCCTCGGCGAAAAGCGACAACCGTGAGCCGCCTCCGTCATTTGGCCCCGGCGGCCTTGATCATTTCCTGCACCAGTTCGTCCGGCGACCATTCATTGCCGATGAAGTTCTTCTGCACGCGACCTGCGGCGTCAATGACCACGGTGCGCAGGTTGTGACTCGGCAGGCCGTTGGGGTCGCGG
>DAOLDN010000075.1:0-11236 GCA_035327385.1 Verrucomicrobiota bacterium
TGTAAATACAAAGTACATACTTATTTCACGAAATCTTTCGTATGCGTCAGCCCTGAACTTGCAGGAACCCGATACAGCCGGTAGTTTCGTGGCATGACAACGACCGTTGAAGCCATCTACGAAAACGGCAAAATTGTTTTACCACATCCGTTGTCGCTCCCGGAGAATTCCCCCGTCCGCGTGACCATCCAGTCAGATGTGGAACGCGAGGCGTGGCTGAAGCTTTCCGAGGATTCCCTGACCAAGGCATGGAGCAACGACGCAGACGACGTCTATAATGAACTGCTCAAGAAATGATGTCGTTCTCCTGCCGATTCCATTCACTGATCTGACCAGCCGAAAGGTTCGTCCCGCCATCATCGTTGGCCGCAACGGCGCGGATCTCTTTCTCGTTCCACTTTCATCCGTGCTTCCAAACACGGATTTCTTGATTCAGGAATGGCGTGCGGCCGGTCTGAACGTGCCTTCCGGTGTCAAAGCCCAGATCGCTACGGTGGAGGAAAATCTTGTGGTGAAACGCGTCGGCGTCCTCGCCGTGAAAGACCGGTTGTCGCTGGATGAACGATTAAGAACCTGGCTTCTTCTTTGACTCGAAACTTTCCCGGAGTTTGGAGCTTGGAGGTTTATTTCCCCGCTTCCCTCGCGAACGCGTTGACCATTTTGATCTTCGCCTCCTTCGCGGCGTCCATCACGATGATGATCTTTCCGAACGGCGCTTCTTTGTCCGCGCTGATGGCGAGTTTTGCCTCGGTGTTCTTCGCGACGTATTCCAACAGTTCGTTGCGGAGTTTGTCGGCGGTCAGGGGCGTGGCGTCCGGTCCGAGCCGCAGGTTGCCTTCCTTGTCAATGGTCACAACCAGCGGGGCGTTTTCGTTCGCGCCGGTTTTCTGCGCCTGGGAGGATTCCGGCAGTGCGAGCCGCAACGCGGGCTGTTGTTTGAAGCTCGTCGTGACCATGAGGAAGATCAGCATCACGATGAGGATGTCAATCAGCGCCACGATGATCACCGTGGGCGTCTGCCTGCGTTTGCGGACGAAGAAGCGCATGTCAAGTGGTGGGGAAACATTCGACATTCACCTTCGAACTCTCAACTCCCAACAATTGGCCCCGGAACGTTTCCTTGGCCGTTCGACGTTGAATGTTGAATGTTGAATGTATCTTCATTTCTCCTCCCCGCGGTATTGTCTGCGGATGAATTCATCGCACAAGGTTTCCATCTCCACGGCGAGCATCTCGATCTTCTTGCTGTAATAACTCCAGAAGATCAGCGCGGGGATGGCGATGAGCAAACCGATGAGCGTCGCCTTCAAGATCAGCGCGATGCCGCCGGCCAGTTTGGCGGCGTCGCCAAGGCCGGCCAGTCCCACGTCGGCAAACACGTCCATCATGCCAAGAATCGTTCCCACCAGTCCCAGCAGCGGTGCGATGCCGACGATGATTTCCAGAACGACGAGGCCGCGTTCGAGCCGGACGATTTCGTGTCGCGCGCGCGTTTGCAGCGCATCCACGTTTTCCTCGCGCGGCCAGTCCAGATGGCTCGCGGCATGCAACAACAACCGCGCCAGCGGCGAGGGGTGGTGGTCGCACACCCAGCGCAACGTGGCCACGTCCTCGCGTGTCTGGCAGGATTCCACAGCGGCCTCGACCTCCGGCGGAACGACCTTGCGCCAGCGCAACGCCCAGCCGCGTTCGACGATGAACGCCAGCCCCACAATCGAGGTGATGATCAGCAGGACATAGACAAAAATTTCCATTCGGTTCCTTCTTTTGGGTTTCGAGTATGGCCGACGCCCGACGTGGCGTCAGTTGTAATAAAACGTGAACATGATCTCGCGGTAATTCGCGCCCACCATCCTGCGCATGTCGCCGGGCCATCGCTCGAACGGCGACGGATCGAGCACGGCCTTCTGGCAGATCAATCCCAGCGTGTCTCCGACGGTGTTTTCCATCACTTGCATGTTTGAAACGCGACCGTCGTAGTTGAGGTGGAATTTCAAGACCACGCGACCCCGGCGGTCCATGGAATAATCGCGATTGTCCAGCAGGTCATACCATCGCTGTGAAACCGCCTCGATGAACGCCGCGTCGTACGCGCCAAACGCTGTGGCCTTGGCGTCCAGAGAGGGCACGAGCGCCTGACGTTTCACGCCGCCGTCCTGTTTCATCTGCTGGCCGGGGATGCGTTGTTGCTGCTGGCGGGACATCGCCTCTTGAATGGTCCTCGGCCTGGGCCTGGGTTGTTCGCTCTGGCCGGTTTCCTTTTTCGGTTCAGTCGCCGGTTTGGCCAGTGCGAGGTCGCCCATTTCGGGTTTGGGCTTGGGCGCGTCCTGTTCCTGTTGTTTCTCGGCCTTGGGCGCTGGTGGCGTGGGTGGCGTGGGTTGAAGCCGGTTCACGTCCTCGCGTTTCACCTCGGCGGTCTTCGCCATCACTTCTTGTGTGCCGTCAATTCTGGGAACATTCGAGTCTTTTTCCGATTCGGTATTTGCCGCCTTTGAACTTTTGTCGGAATAAAATCTGGCGTCGTCCGGCGCATCGGTCACGGCCTGGTCGGGACTGACTTCAAGGAACAACAACGGCGGTTCGAGGTTCGCCATCGGTGCCAGTTGTTCGGTTTTGGGTTTCTTGGCGACCGGCATCACGGCTTTGAGCCAGTCGGGCATTCGGAGTTTTTCCCAGACGCCCAGTTTCTTGCCGCCGACGTAACCGCCCCAGAGCAGCGCGTGCAAGGCCACGGAAAGCGCCAGCGCCCAGGCCAATCTCGACATTTCGAGACGGTCCGGGTGCAGCGACTTGCTCCGTTCTGCGCGTCCAATCATGCGACGTTACATTGCCGCACGCCGCCGATTGGAGCAACTCCTAAGCGGACAGCGCCTGTTGCACCTTTCGTCCGGCATGCGATTCGTTTGACGCCGTTGACTGGCGAATGCTTCGCAAATTGTGAGCAATTTCCCTTCGACGTTCGCTCCGTCGGTCATTAACTTGCCCGCCGCCATGTCCGCCGAAGCGCAACTCACTCCCATGATGGCGCAGTATCGCCGCATCAAAGGCGAACTGCCCAAAGATGCGCTCCTGCTCTTCCGTCTCGGCGACTTTTATGAGATGTTTTTCGACGACGCCAAGGACGGCGCGCAGATTCTCAATCTCGCCCTCACCGCCCGCAACGGCATTCCCATGTGCGGCCTGCCGTTTCACGCGGCGACCAATTACATCGCCCGCATCCTCAAAGCCGGACGCAAGGTCGCCATCTGCGAGCAGACCGAGGAGGCCAAACCTGGCAAGCTCGTCAATCGCGAGGTCACGCAAATCCTTTCGCCGGGAACGCATTTTGATGAACGCATGCTCGTCGCCGAGCGGAACAACTTCCTCGCGTCGGTTTATCCGTCGGGGAAAACGTTTGGCCTCGCGCTGGTGGATCTGACCACGGGCGATTTTTTGACGACGGAACTGGAATCGGACAACGCGCTGCTCGCCGAACTGGAACGTCTGCGTCCGGCGGAAATCATTTTGCCGACTGAAGCCACAACTGCTCGCGACGCATTGCTGGGCGCGTTTCCCATCGTCAACGGATACGAGGGCTGGACATTCGCGCCCGAGACGGCGCTTTACACCGTGCGCGAGCATTTCAAGGTCGCATCGCTCGACGGTTTCGGACTGAAGGATCGCGGCGCGGCCATCGGCGCGGCGGGCGGCGCGTTGCATTACCTCACTCAAAATTTGCGCCGCGACGTCAAACACCTCACACGTCTGTCGTTTTATCAGCGCACGGATTTCCTCGCGCTCGACTACACCACGTTGCGGCATCTGGAAATCCTCGAACCGCTGCATCACGACGCGCCGCGCAATTCGTCGCTCTACGGCGCGTTGAATCGCACCGTCACACCGATGGGCGCGCGACTGTTGCGCAACTGGCTCTCGCAGCCGCTGGCCACCGTCGAGGCCATCCGTCGGCGGCAGGAAACGGTGGCGGCGTTCATCGAAAATGCGTTCGCCCTGGACGCCTTTCGTTCGCAACTGGCGCAGGTGCGCGATCTTGAACGCACACTGGGCCGCCTCAGCAGCGGCAGCGGCAACGCGCGCGATCTCGTGTCGTTGCGCGTGGCGCTGGAACAGATTCCCGCGTTGCGCGCAACCTTGGAATCGGTGGGGCGAGCGTCCTCGCGAGCCGAATCGTTCGTGCCCGAAGAACCCGAGGCTCGCGAGGACGCTCGCCCCACCGGTTTGCTTGCCAATCTCACCGCGCAACTCACCGAAGCGCCCGACCTCGTCGAGTTGATCACGCGCGCCATCGTGGATGAACCGCCGCTCGCGCTGAAGGAAGGCGGCATGATCCGCGATGGTTTTGACACGAACCTCGACGAATTGCGCAACGCCCAGCGCGGCGGCAAGGATTGGATCGCCAAGTTGCAGGCCGACGAAATCGAACGCACCGGCATCACGTCGCTCAAGGTGCGGTTCAATTCCGTTTTCGGTTATTACATCGAGGTCACGAAAGCCAATCTCGACAAAGTTCCGCAGCATTACATCCGCAAGCAGACCATCGCCAATGGCGAGCGCTACATCACGCCCGAGTTGAAAGACATGGAGGGCAAGATCCTCGGCGCGGAGGAACGCAGCATGAAGCTGGAATACGAGCTGTTCCAGCGCGTACGCGAGGAGGTGCTCGGTCAGATGGCGGCGATCCAACAAACCGCCGCCGCGCTGGCGCAACTGGACGCGCTCGCGTGCTTCGCCGAGACGGCACGGCTGCACGACTACTGCCGTCCGGACGTCGGCGACGACGGTGTGCTGCAAATCACCGATGGCCGCCATCCTGTGCTGGAGCAGCAGTTGATCGAGGAACGCTTTGTGCCGAATGACACGGTGTTGGCAGGCATAGGAGCGCGGAGCTCCAGCTCCGCTCGACCCGAAACTGAAACGGAACACGCGAAGCTGGAGCTTCGCGCTCCACAGATAGGTCTCATCACCGGGCCGAACATGGCCGGCAAATCCACCTACATCCGGCAGGTGGCGTTGCTCACGTTGCTCGCGCACACGGGCAGCTTCATCCCGGCAAAATCGGCGCGCATTGATCTGGTGGACCGTATCTTCACGCGCATTGGCGCGAGTGACGATCTCGCGCGCGGGCAAAGCACGTTCATGGTCGAGATGACCGAGACGGCGAACATTCTCAACAACGCCACGCCGCGCAGCCTCATCATCCTCGACGAGATTGGCCGCGGCACGAGCACGTTCGACGGCCTGTCGCTGGCGTGGAGCATTGTCGAGCACCTGCACAACGCGGTTGGCGCGAAAACACTCTTCGCCACGCATTATCACGAATTGACCGAACTCGCCCAACGCCTGCCGCGCATCAAGAACTTCAACGTGGCCGTGCGCGAATGGCACGACTCGATCGTGTTCCTGCGCAAGATCGTGGAAGGCGGCACGGACAAGAGCTACGGCATCCAGGTCGCGCGACTGGCCGGCGTACCGCAGGAAGTCATCGAACGCGCGAAGGTGATTCTCGGCAACCTGGAGGAATCCGAGTTGACGCCCGAAGGCAACGTGCGCCAGCAACGCCGTCAACAGGACCGCGACAAACTCAAACAACTCGCCCCGCCGCCTCAGATGGATTTGTTTGGGTGAGTTTAATCAAGCAAGCGGGCTTGCATTTTGGTTGTATTGCTGAATCCTCTTACCGGCAGTCCACATAAAGGGCCTTATGAAGCTACTTGAATTTCAGATTCAAAACTACAAAACCATCCAGAATAGCGGCTGGATCAAGTGCGATGAAGTTACTGCATTCGTCGGAAAGAACGAAGCGGGCAAGACCAGCCTTCTCCGCGCCCTCTCAAAGCTAAAGAGCACAGACAGGGCTGAGTACGATCCGATTAAAGAATTCCCGCACGGACGCTATACCGACGAATTCAAGAAAATGGATTGGCCTGTTGTGTCCGCGAAATTTGAATTGAACGACGAAGAACGCGGTGAGCTTGTCGAAATTCAAGAAGCACACTCCGAGGTTAAGACCGCCACCGTGACAAAATATTACAGTGGCGAGTACACTGTTGGATTTGATCCCGCCCCACAAGCGCCAAACTTCACACTCAAAGATTGGACCTCAGTTCTAAAAGAAACCGTCAAGGCGGTTGAACGCGTTGTCCCTAAATTTCCCGAAGCTTTAACGCAACCGCACCGAGATCAAGTCAAAGCTACTTGGGCAAGCCAGCAGCAACAGATCACCAATCATTTCAACGCGCTGCTTAAAACAGCGGATGATGATAAAGAATTGCCTGAACTGTTTGAGGTGCAAAATGCACGAAAATACATTTTAGATCGCACCCCAGACGAGTGGTGCAGAACGGCAGTCAATCAGTACATCACGCGTCTGGAGGAGATTATCGAAAAGCTGGAGGTGAATTCGAAGCTGGGCGAAGGCCGCACCTGGATTGTTCAACACATGCCCAGTTTCCTTTTCTTTAGCAATTATGAGATGCTGCAAAGCGCCATTTTTCTCCCTGAGTTTGTTCAAAGATGTCAGGCGGGTGGGCGAAAAACCGCAGAAACACGAGTGCAACAAGCACTCTTTAAGCATGTCGGTGTCGACGCTACAGAACTCGCAAACCTCTCCGTAAGCCGCTCGGATCAAGAGAGTGAATCTGTTCGACGTAAAATTGATGAACTAACAATTAAAGCGAACTCAGCTTCGCAAGCTATGACGAAGAAGTTCGCGGATTGGTGGCTACAGCGAAATCACACGTTCCACTACGAGTTCAACGGTCAGTATTTCCGAGTTTGGGTTACCGACAACATCAACAAATCAAAAGTTGAATTTGAAGAACGCAGCGAGGGATTCCGCTACTTTTTCTCTTTCTATCTGCTGTTCCTAGTCGAGGCTGAGGACAATCACAGGAACTGTATTCTCCTGCTTGATGAACCGGGGCTTCATCTCCATGGCACTGCGCAAATGAAGCTCATCGAATTTTTTGACAAGCTGGCGAGCGCGGGCAACCAAGTGCTTTACACGACTCACAGTCCCTTCTTAGTTGATGGTGATCACCTTGAACGCGCCCGTGCGGTTTATGAAGATCCAGCTGGCACAGTCGTCTCGACGGACGTTTGGCCCAAAGATTCAGATTCGCTTTTTCCACTCCAAGCTGCTCTTGGTTACTCAATCTGTCAGAGCCTTTTCATCGCCAAGAACCAAGTCGTTGTCGAAGGCCCCACCGACTACATGCTGCTAATCGCTCTAAATGTAGCCGTCTCGGAAGACAAACGCTTAAGAAGGGATATAACCATAATTCCGATTGGCGGAGCAACGAACCTCGCTCCGTTCGTGTCGCTTCTCAGCAGTCACGGCGTTAAGTTCGTGGCAATCCCCGACAATGACTCCGCTGGCAAACAGGCCCAGGCTTCTCTTCTGAAACTCCGGGAAATGCTCGGCTCGAGAAGCGGTCATACGACTGGATACCAAGAACTCACTGGTCGCTCCGAGGTAGAAGAATTGGAAGACATCATCCCCGAAGATTATTATCTCACAGCCGTGAGCAAGGTCTATCCGGGTGTCAATCTCACTTTTACAACGACTGAAAAGACTCAGACCCCAAGCGTAGTGGACAGGTGCAAAGCTCGCATCAAAAATTCCAAGGGTGAAAAACTCGACAAACTTGCCGTCATTCAAGTGATTGTCGCTGATCTCCACGCAAAAAGCGCGGTTGTTCCCAAAGAGTTGTTGGAAGGCGGGGCAAAGATTTTCTCACACCTAAACAAGCTGTTTTAAGCTTGGTTTGTTGACTTACTTTAATCGCTTTTCAGCGAGGTGAACGACCGCTTCCACCGAGGCAACCAATAATTCTGTTTGTCCAGCGAAACGACCACCGCCGTCGCACATCCGACAATCTTGTCGCGCTTCACCGTGCCCCAGAAACGGGAGTCGAAGCTGTCGTCGCGGTTGTCGCCCAGCATGAAGTATTCGCCTTGCGGCACGACGATGGGTGTGAACGTTCTTGGCACGGGTGCGGCAGGATAACCGCCAACTGCGTGTGTCTGGCCGGGGAGTTTTTCGGTGGCAAAGATGCGGCCTTCACGTTCGCCGGCGGGAATGTGACTCAGCAGTTCCCCGGCGATGGGCTGGTATTCAACGGGCGTTCCGTTGATGACAAGCGCGTTGTCCCGCATCTCGATCGTGTCGCCCGGCAGGCCGATGACGCGTTTGACCATCCGCCTCCCGTCGTGCGGTGAGAAAAAAACGACGATGTCGCCGCGCTGCGGGTTGCCCCATTCGGCGATGCGCCAGGTCGTGAACGGCACTTTGAGGTCGTAAGCAAGTTTGTTCACGAAGATGCGGTCGCCTTCGATGATGGTGGGTCGCATGGAGCCGCTGGGCACATCGTTCCAATCCGCCAGTGAGGAGCGGACGGAGAACAGGACCAGTGCGAGAATTAGCAGCGGACGGATTTCGTTGCGCCAACACAAACGGGCGCGCTTGCGAAAGGTCTTTGCAGTCATGGTGCCTTTGACCGCGGGACAATCGCGCTGTTCAATCCACCGTCATGATTTCACTCGCCGCCATCTTCATCATAAATGCAGACAGGGTGTTCCCATCATTCTATCATCAGCGCATGGACTCCAATCTTGATCGGTTCAACATCCCGGGAAACGTCGCCGTATCGTCCGGCCACGGCGGCCTGATGAAGATCAGCGTCACCACGGACCGAAGTACGGCGGAGGTGTATCTGCACGGCGCGCACGTCACACAGTTCCAGAAAAATGGCGAACCACCACTGTTGTTCATGAGCCGCAAGAGCTGGTTTGAGGCGGGCAAACCGATTCGTGGTGGCGTGCCGATCTGCTTTCCGTGGTTTGGTCCGCGAGATGGCGGCCCGGCGCATGGCTTCGCGCGCATCTTGCCATGGGAAC
This sequence comes from Verrucomicrobiota bacterium, assembly GCA_035327385.1. GTDB lineage: Bacteria > Verrucomicrobiota > Verrucomicrobiia > Limisphaerales > JADLHS01 > DAOLDN01. The sequence continues at coordinate 8,899 of DAOLDN010000075.1, forward strand.
TCGTGGAAACCGCCTGCCAACCGAAAGGTGGCGTGAAAGTCCATCTGCGGCTGCCGGGCAGATCCTTGACGCCTGAATGGTCTGAACTGCGCGCGGATTTCGTTGTCACGGTCGCCAACACGCTAACAATGGAACTCATCGCCGCGAACGAATCGCAGGACAAAAACCTGGAACTCGAGAACTGTCTGCATACTTATTTCCACGTCGGAGACATCGGCAAGGTGGAAATCACCGGCCTGGGAGGAGTGCCATTTGACGACTTTGCGTCGGGTCTCACCGGAGAGCGAAAGGTTGAAAATGATTCCGTGTTGCGGATCACCCGGGAGACAAATCGAGTTTATCCCAATACAACGAGCACGGTGGAAATCCGCGATGCGGCCCTCCAACGTGTCATTGGCATCGAGAAATTCAATTCCAACTCCACTGTCGTGTGGAATCCCTGGACGACCCAGAAACTGCCCGACGATTTTGATCCTGCCGAGCACGGGAGCATGGTCTGCGTGGAATCCGGCAATGTGAAGCAGAACAAGATCGTTCTTGCTCCGAAAGCGACGGCTGCTTTGAAGGTGGTTTTAAGCAGCCGGTCGTTTGAGGTGGCTGCACACTGACAAGTTCAACAACACATCCGGCGGGGCATCACGCTGCGGGCGTGTCCGACTTGGAAATCCGCGCTGCCTGCTCTTCAAAGCATTCGGGGCAGATGCCATGGGTGAAATCCGCCTCAGTGTGGCTCTTGATGTAATTCTCTATCCGCTCCCAATATCCATCATCGTTGCGGATTTTTTTGCAGTAGGCGCAGATGGGCAGCAGCCCCTTCAACTCATGGACTTGAGTGTGCTCCTTGATGAGTTCCTGGCGGATCCAAGCGAGACAGAAAGCGAGAACACCAAACGTAAACAACCGCATGCCGGCATTCCACACCGCGATCAGCCACCACGAATAAGTCCGGCCGGAAAACCAATCCACTCCGAGCCACACCGCCGCCGCGAACACCGAAGCCCAAAGCCCCGCGTTGCGTCCCGCATACCACGCTGCGAATCCCACGGAGAGAAAATAAAATCCGAAAAAACTGACTTCATATCCCGTCAAATAATCCAGGTAGCCGATGACGAGGGTGCCGATGATGCCGGCACAATGGATGAGTACACGAGGCGGATTTGCCCATAGCCCGCCACCAAACGCTGGGTCAGACTTGTGCGATTCGCCTTCCAGCGCACTGTCTCTGGGTGACATTTGAGCGACGACATCCATGAGTGGAATCTTTCTTGAATATCATCGCACTTCAGCCAACTGTAAAGCGGGCAGACGCCACAGGAGACAACAGCTCGTCCGGAAGAGGAACGGAGACTTTGCTGATTACATCCGTCAGCTTGCAACAATGAGCTTCTCGTAATCCTCCACGGAACCGTTGTCGAGACAGCACTGAATGATCTGGCGCGCCAGTGGATCGAGGTCCGGGTGCAGATATTCCTTGAGGCATTTGTGAAAGAACTCGCGCAGCATGGCCGCACCCTTGTCGTAGCCTTCCTCGCCAACCTCCGGCTGCGTTTCCACCTGAAGCATCCAGCGTGCGATCATGCGGCCCTCCACCTGCAACTGATACAGGCTGTAGCCGAGCAGAGGACAACGCGCCGATTGGATCTGGTCGGATTTGAACCGCGCGTTGCCGCGGCGGGCAAGGTATTCGCGCGCCACCCATTGCGGCATGAAGCCGACCTTCCACGCCCCGACGTGCTGGTTCGGGCAAAGGATGTAGCGCATGCGCGTGTGCGTCTGGAACTGGCGCAACAGGAGGTTCGCATGATCCACGCGGCGGCCCGTGGCAAAGGGCCAGTAGCTGCCAACTCCTTCGCTGCTCAACGCGTCACTGGTGACGATGCTGGGATTGGCGTGCCCGCGAGGCGCCACCAATCGCCATAACCACGCCAGCGACGGCGGCAGCAAATGGAACAAACCCATGATGCCGTAACTGGGTTTCTGTTTCGTGCAAGGAGGCGTGCGCACGCCGAAGCTGCGGATGTCCACGATGACAGAACCCTTGACCACGTCCGGATAAATGTCGCGAGGTATGATGACACGCGGGTTCGGGCAGGGTTTGCCCGGCGCATCCTGAATATGCTCCCAGATCAACGCGCGGCTGCCTGCAACCGCGTCCACGTTCAGGAACAGCAACGGCACCGGGGGCGTGGCGGTGAGGCGTTCCAGCGGCACGTGGGTGCCGTATTGATCAATATGATTGATGCGCACGAACCAGGCGTGTTCGGCGTCCTGCACGGCCAGCTTGCCGTCGCCCGCCTGGATGGACGGATGGCACAATGCCATGTCGTCCGTGACCGGC
>DAOLDN010000076.1:0-11168 GCA_035327385.1 Verrucomicrobiota bacterium
CATAATCGCGGCTCTGCAATGCGGGCAGCCTGGCCCGATTTACAACGCAGGGGACAACGAACCAGTGACACAGCGCGACTTTTTAAAATGGTTTTGCTCCAAACTGAACAAGCCGATGCCACCACAAGCTCCAGCCGACGCAGAAGTCACACGCCGTCGAGGATTGACGAACAAACGGATTTCAAACCGCCGGCTCAGGACTGAACTGCGATATGAGTTCAATTATCCGACGTTTCGTGAGGGGTACACGGCGGAATTGGAGCGACCGAGGTGTTAGGACGGCATTCATGGCTTATTTCTGTCGCTTTTGCGCCGTCCGTCCGGAATTGAAAGCAAGAAGCGAGTCCCAGTTAATAGAACCGTCCTCATGACAGAAATCCACAAGCAGCTCTTTGGTAAATTGATTTACCACATTTGCGAAGGCGATTGAGAATTCATCATTCCTTTCCTTTGCGCGGTGACCAATGGGGACGATAATGCGCCGGTAAAGTTCCATATCGTCTGAGAGAAACTCCCAGAAAGATTGGCCACACAACTTTAGATAGTCGCCCTTGTTCTCACTTGTAGTGCGACCATAACAGCACCCATTCACAAAAACCAAAGGGCGGCTTGGCGCATTTGTTCGGAGTGTTCTTGCGGCCGACCGGAAGTAGTCTCTCATTTTCTGGATTTGGCTGTCATTACCCCAGTCTGGACCGCTCTTGATTGTAACGATGTGTAGAACGCCAGCCTTTTCAAACTCAAGATCAATTCCCTTGATGGCGGATTTTCTCCCATTCCAGATTTCACCCGCAACAAAGATGGCGAGTTTTTCAAGAAAGGTGCCGAAAATTGCTTCTTCTTGAGATGAAAGGCGTGCGGCGAGAAAATTATGAACCAGTTCCGATGCAAACAGTATGTTCTTGGCCCGGTACAGGTAAGGGTTTTTGGTGCGCAACAATTCTCGCAGCTTCAAACCTCTCAAACTTTCGAGGCGTGCTTGATGGAAGTCAGGAATGGTTGCCTCGATGTGGGCCGTCAGTTTTTCATCACTTAGCTTTTTTCTTGTGGCCATTGTTTTTCGCATGCCTTTCAAAAAACGCCATGTTGGCAGATTCGGTTTCAGTTTCAGCCAACTCGGCGAAATCACGCTTTATGTCAATGCCAACCGAGTTTCGACCGAGCCCTTGAGCCGCAACGGAAGTCGTTCCCGATCCCACGAACGGGTCTAAAACCCAATCTCCCGGGTCTGTAAACAGTTTGATAAACCATTCTGGAAGTGTTCTTGGAAACGCAGCACTGTGGTTCTTGTTTCCGCACTCTGTTGCAAGGTGCAGTACGTTGGTGGGGTAGGCCAATTCCCGGTTCGCCCAGTTGGCGATGTTTTTTCCAAATCCGCTACCGACTTGAGAGGAAAAACGGACTACGTCATTCTTTCCGAGTGAACGTAATCGCTTATCCTTCCAATCTCCCATCGGCACCATAACAGCATCCTGATTCATCTTGAAGTGTCTCTCCTTCGTGAAATGCAGGCACCGTTCCCACGCGTCACGGAAGCGATTTGGCCATTTCCCCGGATGACAATTCCGTTTGTGCCAAATGTATTCTTCGGTCCACAACCAGCCCGCATTTCGAAGTGCCAAAATCAGTTCGATCACAAATGTATGCCTCTCACCGTTTTCAGCTTTTTCTTTTATGTTCAGCACGAACGACCCTGATTTCTTCAGCACACGGCGAAACTCAGCGGCACGTGGCAAGAACCACTCAACATACTCTTCCGGTTTGATGCCACCGTATGTGTTCTTTCGCCTGTCGGCGTAGGGTGGCGAAGTGAACACCAGATCAAACTGCCCGTCCGGGTATTGTTTCAACACATCAAGACAATCACCGCATAAAATGTCGGTCTTCAAAGTCAGCATCCAGAGCGTTATACATTCAGATTATTATTAAGTCCACCGACAGATGAAATTATCGTCCAATTAAGACCTGTGCAATGGTCTATCCTATCCTGAACGAAATTCTCTGAATGGCATCGCGTCCGAAGCTGTGTTGGAGGCGGTCGAGGATTTCCTTGCGGCGGTAGCGGACGATCTCACTGAGCCAGGCGTTGCTGTCCACGTTCACAAAGAGCGTGCCTTTGTGGAGGCCGGCGGGTTGGGCGTGAGCGACGATTTCAGGGTCAATCAGGTGATTCCAGACTTTCACGATCTCGACTTCGCCGCGGCGCGAGTCAATGCGAAGGTCGGCAAGGAGTTTGGGGACGACCCTGGCGGCGGGCCGCGCGGAGACGATGCGGGCGACCTCCAGCGGTTCCAAATCCACTCCGCGCCATTGGGCAAGGACGCGTGCGCGGGAGGATTTTCGTCCCGGACCTCTGGGAGGAATGCGCTTTTGCGGCGGCAACATGCGGTGACTTATGCCGGAAGAGTCGCGGCAATCAAATCTTTTCCGCTTCCGACGGAGCGCCGGAATCAGCGGCCTCGGCTGCGGCCACTTGTGGTTCTTCAGTGGCGGGCGCTTCCTCGGGTGATTCGGTGAGGATCAACACTCCGTGCGGCGGCAGGTCGCGTCCGCCGGAAGCGAGTTCGCCGCTGAGGAAATCAATCATCGGCTTGTAGAGCTGGACGTGAAGGGAGGTGTTCTGATGATTGAGCAGGAAGTGAAATTGCAGGTCGTCCTTGCGGCGCGTGGAGGTTTCGATGGTGTCGGGCGCTTTGACCTGTGGGTGGAGATCGCAGATTTCGCGAAGCCAGGCGACGAGGTCGTTGTAAAAGAATTGGTGGCTCATGGTACCCACGTAGATTGCCTTGCCGAGGCCGTAGGCGTTGAGCGTCATGGCAGGAACGCCCGCGTAGAACTCCCTCGAATACGTGGCCAGCACCTGACATTCGGGGCCGGGTTCGATGAGGTCGCACCAGATGCGGGCCGGGTGCATCTGGCTTGTGGAGAACGCGCCCTTGAAGCTCAGATGATTTTCCTCGCCGGGCGGCAATGAATCGAATTCGTGGACTTCCAGTCCGAACAATTCCGTGAGGTCGTGCGGGTAGCCGGTGTCCGGCGCCATGTAATGTTCGTCCACAAGGCCGGTGTTGAACGTGCCCACGAGCGTGCCTCCGTTTTGCACGTAGAGTTTCACGAAATCCGCCTCCGCGCCGGACAACAGGTGCAGGGAAGGGGCGATGACGACTTTGTAGCGGGACAAATCCTCGGTGGGTTTGGCGAAGTCCACCATCAGGTTGCGGTCGTGGAGCGCGTTGTAGAAAAGCTGGATGTGGTCGCGCAGGCTGAAATGTTTGTTGGGCCGCGTGGACAACTGGAGCGCCCATTCGTTGTCATGCGTGTAAAGGATGCAGACGTCCGCGGCAACCCTTGTGTCCTGGAGGGCCGGGCCGACCACCTTCAATTCATCGCCAATCTGGGCGGCTTCAGCGTAGGTGCGGCTGCGTTTTTCGCCGTCGTGAACCAGCAGCGCTCCGTGGAACTGTTCGGTGCCGATACGGGGTTGTCGCCAGCGCGAATACAGCACCGCGTTTGCTCCGCGGGAAATCAGTTGATAGGTGAAGAGCCGCAACGTTCCGGGTCTCATGAGCGAGAACGCGTCGCGCCAGTTGACCTGTCCAGCTTTTTGTTCCATGACCCAGAAGCCGGAATTGCCGCCGGGCGCTTTGATGTCACGTTTTTTTATGGAGCGCAACATGTCAATCTCGCACGCCAGTTCGGCGGACTTGAGCTTGAGGGCGATGGTGGCATCCACTGAAACGAAGTCCAGCACCTGGGCGAGGTCGAAATGGTCGAAGCGGTTTCGCATCGGGCGCAGGTTGGTGGTGAGAGGGATGCCCGGGGTGGCTTCGCGCAGAACGTCGGCCTGCATTTTGACGAACGCGACGATGGTGTCGCTGCAAAAGCGTCGCCAGTCCAGGACGAGAGCGGGATTGTGTGTCGCGGGAGCCAAGAGGGGCATCGTTACCTGGCTCCAGTCCGTCACCACCTGTCCCCAGTGGCGCAGGCCCAGAAGGTTGTTCAGTCGCTCGATGGTTTCGTATTTGAGCTTGAGCCAGTTTTGCCATTCGAGGCGTGAATCTTCGTTGAAGGAAGCCTCGGTGTTGTCGCCGCCGATGGCGTTGTCAATCTGCCAGGCGATGAGGTTTGGATGGTTGCCCAGTGCGCGCGCCATGTTGTCCACGACGCGACGGGAGTATTCCCAATAAGTGTCGCTGTTGAAGCAAGCGGCGCGGCGTGTGCCGCCGTGCCGGGTTTGTTTGTGGTCGTCCAGCGGCAGGATTTCAGGATGTTCCTGGGAAAGCCACGCGGGCGGCGCGGCGGTGGGTGTGGCAAGGACGGTTTCAATCCCAACCCCAGCCATCACATCCATGGCGCGACGCAACCAGTCGAATTGGAATTCGCCGTCCTTGGGTTCGCACAAGCCCCAAGTGTATTCGCCCATGCGGACGACGTTGATGCCGGCGGCGGCCATGAGTTCGGCATCGCGTTGCCAGGCGGCTTCGGGATTCTCGGCGGTGCCGCCGAAAGGATGAACCCAGAGTTCGGGGTGATAATTTACGCCAAAGTGCATAGGCAAATGATCGGCGGTTCTGATTGAGTGTAATTTCGAGAGGCGTCCGCTGCAATTCAAAAGTCGTTGAGGGTGAGATTTCTTGGCCTTGCCCGACAATTGTCACCCGGCAGGGGACGATTTCTGATCCTCAACGATGGGTCGAGACGGGGTGACCGGGGCTGCAACAGCAATTCTCAGCCGGGCGACAAGGTGCCGGCTTGCGGCCGGGATCTGCGCAATGCCCGGCCCGTCCATGGTTGATGGAGGCCGATTACAGATGGGCGCTCCGCCGAAACGGGAATGTTTGGCACGCCCGTCGCCGAGAGTGAACGCGGCGACCGTCCTGGGAGGGCGTCAAATGGAATTCTTGATGATGTCGGCGAAACTGCGGGCTTCGAGCGAAGCGCCGCCGACGAGCGCGCCGTCCACGTCGGGCTGACCCATGAGTTCCTTGGCGTTGTTGGGCTTCACACTGCCGCCATACTGGATGCGAACCTTCCTTGCCACGGTCTCGTCAAACATTTTTACGAGCAGTCCGCGGATGAACGCATGCGCGTCCTGAGCCTGCTGGGTGGTCGCCGTTTTGCCCGTGCCGATGGCCCAGACGGGTTCGTAGGCGATGACCGTTTCGACCATCTGTTCCTTTGACAACCCCGCGAGGCTGCCGCGAACCTGTGTTTCCAGCACTTTCTCGGTCTGGCTGGCTTCGCGCTCGGCGAGAGTTTCGCCGACGCAAACGATGGGCTTCAACGACGCGGCGTGCGCTGCGAGAGCCTTCTTTGCGATCAACGCGTCGCTTTCCTTCTGGTACTGGCGTCGTTCGCTGTGGCCGAGGATGACGTAGCGGGTTGAAAATTCCTTGAGCATGCCGGCGCAGATTTCGCCGGTGAACGCGCCGTAATTGTTCTCGCTCATGTTTTGCGCGCCGAGCCGGATGTTGGAGTCGAGAACGGCCTTGGAAACGGATTCCAGCGCGGTGAACGGAGGGCAGACGACGATGTCCACTTCCTTCACGTTGCCCAGTTCGATTTTCAGATCGCTGACGAGGTTGAGGGCCTCGGCGACGGTCTTGTTCATCTTCCAGTTGCCGGCGATGATGAGTTTGCGCTCTTTGTTCATGGGGATTTCAAGCTTTGGTTTATTGGTATGTCATGAGGAATGATCGCTCATTGCTCATGCGTCAGTGGTCATTGTTCATTTGTCCGTCAGGGCCGCGACGCCGGGCAGGACTGCACCTTCCAGAAATTCGAGGCTCGCGCCGCCGCCGGTGCTCATAAATGTCACCTTGTCGCCGAGTTTGGCCTTGTTCAGCGCCTTCACGCTGTCGCCGCCGCCGATGATGCTCTTGGCTCCGTTTTTTTGGGTGGCATCGGCCACGGCCTGCGCCACGGCGTTCGTGCCGGCTGCAAACTGTTTGTTCTCGAACAAGCCCATGGGGCCGTTCCACAAAATCGTTTTGGCCTTTGCGAGGACTTCCGAATACGCCTTCACGGTCGCCGGGCCGATGTCGAGGCCCGCCGCGTCATCCGGGCAATTCATGTCGGAATGGGTCTTCGGATTCTGCCATTCGATGACGGGCTTGCCCTTCTTGTCGAGCTTGTCGGTTTTGACGGGCGTGGCCACGACGTCGTCGCTGGGTAGCAGGAACTGGACGTTTTTGGCCTTTGCCTTGGCGAGCGCGGAATTGGCGGTGCCCGTAGCGTCCGGTTCCACGAGTGATTTGCCGGTTTTGTAACCTTGCGCCAGCCGGAACGTGTAAGCCATGGCTCCGCCGATGAGGATGGTGTCCGCCTTTTCAAGCAACCGGTCAATGACCTTGATCTTGTCGGAGACTTTCGCTCCGCCAAGGATGACCACGAACGGGCGCGCCGGGTTTTCCAGTTCGTCGCCGAGAAATTTCAATTCACGTTCCATCAACAATCCGGCGGCGCACTGGCCGCCACGTTTGGCGACGATTCGTGCCACGCCCTCGGTCGAGGCGTGCGCGCGATGCGCGGCACCGAAGGCGTCGTTGACATAGACATCGGCGACCTTGGCGAGCTTCTCTGCGAACGCAGGATCGTTTTTCTCTTCCTCGTTGTAGTAACGGACATTTTCCAGCAACAACACGTCGCCGTCCTTGAGCGCGCCGGCGGTTTTTTCGACCTTGTCACCGATGCAATCGTCCACGAACGCGACGGGGCGCGAGAGCAGTTCGGCGAGTTTGGCTGCGACGGGCCGCAGTGACATGGAGGGTTCGCGCTGGCCCTTGGGCCGTCCCATGTGCGCGGTGAGAATGAGTCTGCCGCCCTTTTCGATGAGGAGCTTGAGTGTGGGCAGGGTTTCCACGATGCGCGTGGAATCAGTGATGACCATTTGCCCGTCTTTTTCCTCCAGCGGCACGTTGTAATCCACGCGCATGAAGACGCGCTTTCCTCGAACGTCAATGTCTCGAACAGTCAGCTTTGCCATAACAATTTATATTTTTCCCGGTTGAACAATCCCGAAGTGTCCGTCACTTCCCGTCAGGCACGGCAGGATAGCGGACGGTCGGTTTGAGTCAATGTTTTCGGGGGCAAATTTCAGGTTGCATTGGCCGGACTACGCCGCTTTTTCCAGTTCCGCGATGGCCCGGCGCAGTCGTCTCTCAATCACCTGCTGGCGCTCGGGCGACTGGATTTTCCCGCCGCCGACCTCCTGCACATAGAACGTGTCAATCGCCGCTCCTTTCTCCGTGCAGATGCGCGCGGTGGAAATGTCCACGTCCAACTCCGCCAGTGCCTGCACGATGGTGTGGAGCAGTCCGATGGAGTCCTCCGTCTCCACTTCGATCAACGTCCTTGTGTCCGACGCCTCGTTGTCCATGAGGATGTGCGTGGGAATGCGCTCGCCGGAGTAGGCCAGATAAGGCGATGCCGACGCGCGCTGCCGCTGGATGTTCGACTTGAGGTCGGTCTTTTCCTCGGTCAAAACCTTCGTCAGCAAACCCTCGAACTTGTCGCGTTGTTGGACTTCGGCAAGGCTGCCCGTGCGCGTGTCCGTGACGAAAAACGTGTCGATCACCACACCGTCGGATCGTGTGAATATCTGCGCGTTGAGGATGTTCAGACCCGCCGCGCTCAACGCTCCTGCGATCTTGCTGAACAATCCGGCGCGGTCCCACGAACACACTTTCACCACGCTGTAACCGCGATCGTGATCGTTGTGCCAGTTGATCACCGGCGACAACGCGTTGTCCTCCTCCTGAAGGATTTGCAGGCGCATGAAACGGTGCGTGAGCAGAAGATCGTTGAGAACTTCCATCGCGGAATGAATCTGGAAATAACGCGGCGGCAGCGTGGCAAAATGGGCCCCCAGTTCCTCATCGCCAATATCTTTTGGCATCAGCGCGCGCACCTCCTGCATCAACAGGTCGCGTTGCCGTTCCTCCACGCGGATGAATTCCGTGCTGCTGGCCAGCAGCGGCATCGTGCGCCGGTGCAGTTCCCACAACAGCGAATCCTTGAAGCTGTTCCACAACTTGTCGCTCGTGGCCATCGTGTCCGCGTAGGTGTGAAGCGTCAGCAGCGCCAGCGTTTCCGGCGACTGCATCTGTCGCGCGAAATTGCGGATCACCGCCGGGTCGTCCATGTCGCGCCGCTGGGAAACGCTCGCCATTGCCAGATGATGTTCGATGACCAGCCGCAGCGTATGTGTCGCCGCGCCGTCCAGTCCCAGCCGTTTTGCCACTCGCATGGCGAGTTTGGCGCCCACGTCGGAATGTTTACCGCGACCCTCCGGCTTGCCCGTGTCGTGCAACAACAGTGCCAGATACAACAGATACGGACGTTCGAGGTGCTGGAACAGTTCCGAGTAGGCCTTGAGTTTGGGGTCTGCCGATTCCCAAACGCGGTCCAGTTGTTCCAGGCAGACCAGCGTGTGTTCGTCTGCGGCATATTGGTGGTAAAACTCGTGTTGCACGCGACACGTAAGCTTGCCGAATTCCGGGATGTATTTGCCCAGGAAATCCACCTCGTGCATGGCGCGAAGGATCGGCGCGACGTTGCCGCGCTGGTTGAGGATTTCCAGAAACGTCTCGGCCACGTGCGAATCGTTCTGAAATTCCCTGTCCACCAGCGACACCTGATTGCGGATCAACTGGGCCAGGTCCGCGTGCAGTCGCAACCCGCGTTGCTGCGCATAGAGAAACACGCGCATCAATCGCGTCGGCTTGTCCCGGAATACGCGGTTCGATGCCGCGATCACCTCGCCGTTGACGAATTTGAATCCGTCAATCGGCTCGACGGCGGCGGGATTGCGACGGCGGCTCAACAACCGACGGACGGACAGCCGTGACACGGGCGGCTCCGGAACGAACGCCATGCGCTGCTCCAGAGTGCGGGTGATCAGGAAGATGTTTCGAGTGTGCGTATAAACGTCCCGCATGAACCGCTCGATCCGCACGCTGGGTGAACGTTCCGTGTAACCCAGTCCGTGCGCCACTGCGGGCTGAAGATTGCGAGTCAGCGCGTCCAGCGGACGATTCAGGTGATAGTGCAGTTCCGTGCGAACGCGCAACAAGAAGTCGTAGGCCGACTCCAGTTGTTTGCGTTCCCTCGCGGTGACGAATTCGCGTTCCTGCAATTCCGCCAGGGTGCGCGTGCGGTATTTGAAATACGCCATCCACAGCAGGTTCTGATAATCGCGCAATCCGCCGCAGCCGTTTTTCAGGTTCGGCTCCTGCATGCAGGCGGAATTGCCGTATTTGGCCCGGCGGTCCGCCTGGTCGCGAAGTCGCGCGGCGATGTATTTGTCTTCGTAACCGCTCACACACTTGGCGACAACGGCCTTTTGGAATCGGGCAAACAACGTCTCATCGCCCGCAATGTATCGCGCCTCGATCAACGCCGTGCGCGTCTCAACGCTGCGGGCGTCGTTCCGGTCGTTGGCCGCCGCGACGCAATCCTCGATCGTCCTCACCGAATGGCCGGGCTTCACGCCGATATCGAACAACGGCAGCCACACGCCGTTGAGAACCTTGGACAAAACGGGCAGTGGTTTGGTGCGATGCGCCGACACCTGGCCCTCGTGAAGGAACATCAGGTCCACGTCGCTGTGCGGATTCAACTCGCCCCGGCCATAACCGCCCAGCGCGACAAGGGTGATCGGCGGGAATTCCTTTCGCGCTTGTTCAGACAGGGAATTGAGAGTGACCGCCCACAGGTAACGAATGACGTGGTCCAAAATGGCCGATCGCGCCCGGCAGATTCCAACGCCTCCGGCCCCGCTCCGATGAGCCAGTTTCAGCCGATGCGTTTCCAGCTTCAAAAAACCCCGCAGCCGGCTCAAATCCGGCGTTACATCCGTTCGCGCCGACGGCTGCAATCGCGCCCCCGCGTCGGCGTCTATCTTTCTCAATATGTCCTGCATTCGGTGGCGCACAGTTTGGTGCAAACCCGGCGGAACGCAAGTTCACGGCGGACGATGAAAGCTCCAGACTCCAGTCTCCAGTGAAACACCAGTCGCCAAACGCAAAACACGGCGGCGTTGCGGGTTGCACCTGGTCTTTGATGCTTGGAGTTTGATGTTTTCGCCGCTGGCGACCGAAACTTGTCGCCCACACGGTGTTTGTTACAGTCAGTCAGCGATGCCTGTTCCGAACGATCCCGATGCCGCCCTGATGCTCCGAGTCAAAAAGGGCGACCGCGAGGCTTTCACGCAACTGGTCGAGAAATACAAGCAACCCGTCATCAATCTCGCCTGGCGCACGTTGCGCGACGAAACCGAAGCCGAGGACCTCGCGCAGACCGTTTTCCTTCAGGTGTACAAATCCGCGCATCGCTACCAGTCCACAGCCAAGTTTTCCACATGGCTGTTCACCATCGCCCGCAATCTTTGCCTCAACGAAATCCGCCGCCGTTCACGGCATCCGGCCGATTCCATGGACGCGCCGCATCCCACGCTCGATGAGCAGCCGGCGCAGCAGTTCGAGGAAACGCGAACGCCCGCGCCGCCCGATACATTGCTGCGCGGCGAACTGGAACAAAAAGTCGAGGAAGCCATCGCAGAATTGCCCGAAAACCAGCGCACGGCACTGCTGTTGTGCCGCGAGGAGGAACTCAGCTACGAAGAAATTGCCGATGTTCTCGGTTGTTCCCTTTCCGCCACCAAATCCCTCATCCACCGGGGACGCGAAACGTTAAAACAAAAGCTCAAGCCATACCTCAAAACCGGCCAATGGACGGCCCAAAAATGACAGAAACTTTGCCGCAACAACGGTTTTTAACAGAAAGGTGCTTATGAAAAACGACCCGGCCCATGACCGATTCCACGAACTGTTGTGGAAACGCTCCCGCACCGATTCCGACGAAGCGGAACTGCGCTCGTGGCTGTCCTCGCACCCGGATTCACAGCAGGATGCGGATGCCGAAGAACACCTCAACGCATTGCTCGACCGGCTGCCGGACGCGCCCGTGTCGTCCAATTTCACCGCGCGCGTCCTCGATGCCGTCGAACGCGATTGCCACGCTCCGGGCTCGACCCGTCCCGTCGCCCGGTCGGTGGACTGGCTGTGGCGCTCGCTGCTCCCGCGCGTTGCGGTCGTGGCTGTATTGACGGCTGCGGGATTCCTTGCGTGGCACCGCCACGAAACCGAACAACGCGCCGAACTCGCCAA
>DAOLDN010000077.1:0-10966 GCA_035327385.1 Verrucomicrobiota bacterium
GGCCTTGCCACGCCTCCGATGCCGCTGAGTTGTCCCTCGCAATGATGCAACAGCGCGTTGACGAGCGTGTGTTCCTCGTGTCCGGCAGCCGGATGCACCACGAGTCCGGCGGGTTTGTTCAACACCAGCAAAGCGTCGTCCTCGAACAAGATGTCGAGCGGAATGTCCTCGGGTTGCGCCTCGGCGGGTCGCGCTTCCGGCCATTCGACGTGAATCGTTTCTCCGGCGCGCGGGCTGTGGGTGGGTTTGACCTTGTGGCCGTTGACGAGGATGTGGCCCTGTTCGATCAGACGCTGGATGGTTCCGCGCGAGGCCGCCGGGAATTGGCGGCGCAGAAACGTGTCGAGCCGCTCCGACGGGAGCGATTTGGTGACGTTGATGACTTCGGTGCGCACGGCGACGGCGTCAATCTGCCGAAGCGCCGGGGTCGCTGGCAAGCGGGCAAAGCGCGTATTCGGAATTCTGCTGTTGAAAGCGAATCGGCGATTCGGCTTAATGCCCGCTGCTCATGAGTTCCGCGAAACGCAAAAAAGATTCAAACCAGCAGGAATTGCCGATGGAAGGCGCGCCTCAACCGCCGTCAGCCGGGCACAAACCGGAAAAGAAATCCAAGACCAAGGGCGGCAGCGGCGCGGACCACGTCGTGGCGGAACAATTCGAGACGGTCACGCACCGTCCGTTTGACCCGAAGAAGGTCGCCGTCGGCCTGCACACGCGAGTGGATCGCGGCTTTCTGGACTACGCCAGCTACGTGATCCGGGATCGGGCGATCCCGAATCTGGCGGACGGTTTGAAGCCGGTGCAGCGGCGCATCCTCTGGGCGATGCACCGGACGGACGACGGACGCTTCACCAAGGTCGCCAACATCGTCGGTGACACAATGAAGTTTCATCCGCACGGCGATGCGTCCATTGGCGATGCGCTCGTGGTGCTCACGAACAAGCGCTATCTCATCGAGGGCCAGGGCAACTTCGGGAACATCTACACCGGCGATCCTGCCGCCGCGCCGCGTTACATCGAGGCCCGGTTGACGGAACTGGCGCGCACGGAACTGTTCAACGACGAGATCACCGAGTTCGTGCCCAGCTACGATGGCCGTAACAAGGAGCCGGTGACGTTCCCGAGCAAGCTGCCGCTCACGTTGATGCTCGGCACGGAAGGCATCGCGGTCGGTTTGAGCGCGCGGATATTGCCGCATAATTTCCCCGAATTGCTGGAAGCGCAGATCGCCATCCTCAAAAAGCAGTCGTTCAAGTGTCTGCCGGATTTTCCGACCGGCGGTTTGATGGACGCGCGCGATTATCAGGACGGCAAAGGCAGCGTTAAGGTGCGTGCGCGCATCAAATACCGCGACGACAACGCGGTCGTCATCAAGGAACTGCCGCCCGGCACGACGACCGAATCGCTCACGGCATCCATCGAAGCCGCCGTCGAAAAGGGCAAGTTGAAGGTGAAATCCATCAGCGACTTCACCAGCGAGAACGTCGAGATCGAAATCAAGTGCCCACCGGGTGTGGATCAGGACCAGTTGATGGACGCGCTGTATGCGTTCACGGATTGCGAAGTGACCATTGCGAGCCGCATCGTGGTCATCAAGGACAATCGGCCTGTCGAGCTGACGGTGAGCGAGGTGTTGCGCGAGAACACGGACCAGTTGGTGAACACACTGAAGCGCGAACTCGAACTCAAAGAGCAGAAACTCCAGGACGAACTGCACTACCGCACGCTGGAACGCATCTTTATCGAGGAGCGCATCTACAAGCTCATCGAGAAATGCAAAACCGCCGAGGCGGTCAAGGCGGCCGTTTATGACGGGTTCAAACCGTTCAAGAAACAATTGCTGCGCGACCTCGTGGACGCGGACGTGGAACGGCTGTTGCAGGTCCGCATCCGCCGGATTTCGCTCTTCGACATCAACCAGCATCGCGAGGAGATGGAGAAAACGAAGGCGGACCTGGCCGAGACCCGGAAGCATCTCAAGAACCTGATCAAGTATGTGATCGGGCATCTTGAGGCATTGCTGGAAAAATACGGCCCGCAGTATCCGCGCCTGACGACAAAGAGCAGCCGCCACGAGGAAGTGGACGTAAAAGCCGTGGCGTTCAAGGCGTTCAAGGTCGCGTACGACCGCGAAAGCGGTTACGTGGGTTACAAGGTCAATGGCGAGGAATTCAAGGTCGAATGCACGAAGTTCGACAAAATCCTGCTCGTGTTCAAGGACGGCACCTACAAGGTCACTGAGTTGCCGGAGAAATTGTTCGTCGGGCCGGAGCTCTTCTATTGCGGTCTGCCGGATCGCGAGGCGGTGTTCACCTGCGCCTACACCGACCGCAAGGCCAGCTATCTGAAGCGCTTCAAGTTCGGCGGCACGATCCTGAACAAGGCGTATCTGTGCATCCCGGACAAATCGCGCATCCTGTTTTTCGAGCCGGGCACGCCAAAGGTGCTTTACGTGCGCTACAAACCCGCGCCGCACCAGAAGATCAACCAGCAGACGTGCGACCCGTCGAAGATTGAAATCAAATCGCCCAAGACCCGCGGCCGGCAGATTTCCATCAAGGACATCAGCAGCGTGACGACCGAACCAACGCGCGGCTGGGACGAGAAAGCGACGACGACGGAGATTGTGTTTGTGTGATTGGTTTGTCGCCGACAGCATGACCGTGTGACCAACGTCGAACCTCCACTTTGGAAACTGGCGCGCAAACTCCAGGCGCTGGCGCAGAACGGGCTGACATTCGCGACCAACGACTACGACCGCGAGCGTTATCGCGCCGTGCGGGACGCCGCCGCCGAGTTGATGGTTGTGCAATCCGGAAATCCGGCGGAGACATTCCGCCATCTGTTCGCGTCACAAGACGGTTATGCCACGCCCAAGGTGGATGTTCGCGCGGCGGTGTTTCACGACGGGAAAATCCTGCTCGTGCGCGAGGCGGCGGATGGATTGTGGACGTTGCCGGGCGGCTGGGCGGACGTGAACGATTCTCCCACCGAAGCCGTGGAGCGCGAACTGCGGGAGGAAACGGGTTTCTCGGGCAAAGTCACCAAACTGGCCGCCGTGTATGACCGGGCGAAGCATCCGCACGTTCCGCCGTTCCCGTTCCACATCTACAAACTGTTCTTCCTCTGTGAAATCACCGGAGGCGAGCCGCGCACCAGTTCGGAGACGCTGGCCGTGGACTTTTTCCCGCCGGACCAACTGCCGCCGCTGTCCGTCTCGCGCGTGCTTCCCGAGCAGATACAACTCATGTTTGAGCACCGCAAAAGCCCCGCTTTGGAAGCGTATTGTGACTGACCCGGTTGATCTTGCGCGTGAGGTCCGCCAGAACGGTCGTCGCGGACCGTATCCCAGCGCCTGATCGCAATCCGGCGTTGGACAACCGTGTGTGTTACAGTCCGCGTGCGACAGGGACGCCTGCCATTTGATTGCCGAAGTCGCTGGCGCGGGAATTTTCGCGCCAGGACGCGCGCGGCCAGGACCCATCCCACCGAGGTTTTGCGCAAGGCGGCAGCCAGTTGCGTCTGCGATGATCACACGGCGCGCAACGCCGTGGTGGAGCACATCCGCTCCCGGGCCGGAACTTGGGACGGTGACATCTCTGGTGAAGAATTGCTGCGGAGAACCCGGCCATGATCCTGGCGGATACTTCTGTGATCGTCGCCGGATAAAGCCTCTTCGGACGTGAGGTTTGAGTTAGTGGATCAAGTCGCCGTCAAACTTCGCGCGATGTCTGCCAGCCGATCACTCGATTTCAACTCAATCCACTCCGGACTCAACTGTCGCTTGAACCATGTCATCTGGCGTTTGGCGAACTGGCGGGTCCTGGATTTCACCAGTTCGATTGTCGCCGGCAGATCGCGTTCGCCGCGCAGATGTTCGACGACTTGACGGTAGCCGATGGCTTGCATGGCGGTTTTGTTTTGCGCAAGGCCGTGCTCCAACAAAAGCCGCGTCTCATCCACAAGACCGGCGGCGAACATTTTGTCCACGCGGGCGTTGATGCGGGCGTGCAGGTCTTCGGAGGTTCGTGTCAGGGCGAACAAACGGGCGGCGTGTTGCGTGTTGCGTGTTGCGTGAACCCAGTCGGCACGCTGTTCCAAGAACGGGCGGCCCGTAATGCGGATGACTTCCATGGCGCGAATGACGCGTCGCGGATTGTCACGGTCAATCTTCGCGAAGGTTGCGGGGTCGCGATGTTCCAGTTCGCGCAGCAAATCGTCCAGCGGAGTGGATTCGAGTTCCGCGCGGAGTTTTTCATCTGATGGTGGCGCGTCGCCCAAGCCGTCGAGGAAGGCTTTGAAATACAGACCTGTTCCGCCGCAGAAAATAGGCACCCGTCCGCGCGACTGGATTTCTGAAACGGCCTTGCGCGCCAGTTCGACGAATTTTGCGGCGTCGAACGATTCGTTCAAATCCACCACGTCAATCAGATGATGCGGCACGCGGGCGCGTTCGGCGGGCGATGGCTTCGCCGTGCCGATGTCCAGGCCGCGATAGACCTGCATGGAATCCACGGAGATGATTTCGCCGCCGATTTGTTCGGCCAGCAGCAGCGCGACGTCGGATTTTCCGACGGCTGTCGGACCTGCGACGAAAATGGGCAGGGAATCATCCGGCCTGCGTTTTGCACTGTGAACACCTTGCTCTCCGAGCGCCCCCTCTCCCGGCCTTCGGCCACCCTCTCCTCCATTCGGAATGGAGGACAGGGATGGGGAGAGGAGGCGCTCGCGCTCACGGCGAGAATGGGGGATGGAGGATGGAGGATGGGATTCGGGGGCGTTTGCCATCTTCAATCCTCCATCTTCTATCCTCGTTTCCCGGCGGACCTGCGCCGCAACACGAACCACAGCACCGCGCCTGCCGCGAAGATGCCGATGCTCACCAGATGCGCGGAGGTCAATCCGCCGTGAATGTGTTCCGGTGGATAATCGCCACGGAACAGTTCCACGAACGAACGGGTGATGGCGTAAAGCACCAGATAAGCGGCAAAAACCTGGCCATCGAATTTGCGGCGGCGAAACATCCAAGCCAGCGTGAGATAGAGTCCGATGTTGAGCAGCGAGTCATAAATCTGGCTGGGATGCACCGGCAACGAGCGTTCAAGCGCGCCGACTTTTTCGGATTGGAAATGGTCGTGCCAAACAGAGGATTGGTTTGGGTAACGGACCGCCCACGGAAACTGGCAGATGCTTCCGAAGCAACAGCCGTTGAGAAAACAACCGATGCGCCCGAACACATAGCCCAGCGCGATGCCCGGCGCGAGAATGTCCGCGACCTTCCACAACTGCAATTTGCGCACACGGCAATAAATGATGCACGCCAGAGCAGCGCCGATGAGTCCGCCGTAAAAAATCAGTCCGCCGCGACGGATCATGAACACTTCGGTCCACGGCGCGTTTGGATACAACGGGTCGCGAAAGACGGCGTCGGAATACGTAAGCACAAACAGCGTGCGCCCGCCGATCACAGCGCCGAGAATCAGCCACGGGCCGAGGTCGGCGATTTTTTCGCCTTGAATGCCCGCCAGCGGTGCGCGCCGCGTGGAAGTCCAGAGTCCCGCCAGAATCCCGAGCACGAGCATGACGCCGTACCAATAGACGGGGAACGAACCCAGGTTGAATGCAATCGGATGCACGCCCGGCAGCGTAGAGAAGCCGGGCGTGGTTTGAAAATTGAAAGTTTGGACAACCCGCAACTTCCCGGAGAACGGAGTCAGGCGCGACGCCGGTCCTACTGATTCACATGAATCACCTTCGCCGGCGGAAAGCCGTTGAAGTAGGTGGCCGAGGCATTGCTGTATGCGCCGATGTTTTCCGAATAGACCAGATCGTCAATCTTCAGGTCGGGCAAATCCTCGGATTGCGAAATCGTGTCGAGTCCGTCGCAAGTCTGGCCGAAGACGGCGGAGATTTCCGTTTTGCCGCTCTTGAACGCCTTCAAATGATACTGGCAATGGTCGAAGATGATTCCGCTGTAGGTGTGATAGACGCTGTCGTCAATGTAGTAGCACTGTTTCCCGTCGCGCACGGCCTTGCCGATGATGCGGGCGACGCTCGTGGCGGCGGTCGCGACGAGAAAACGGCCCGGCTCGGCGAGAATCTGTATGTCCGGTGTGAACAGCCGATCAATCTCCGCGTTGATGACACGCGCGAGTTCGCTGAACGGGCGGACGTGTTTGTTGTAAGCCGCCGGGAATCCTCCACCGATGTCGAGGATCTTGATCTTGTGTCCGCGCTCGCGGCTTTCGCGCATGATGGCTGCCGCCGCATTCAGTGCCTGCACGAAATTTTGGAAATTAGTGCATTGGCTGCCGACATGGAAACTGAGCCCTTCGACGACGAGGCCCATCTTGAAAGCTGCGGCAATGAGGTCCACGGCCTCGCCGGTTTCGCAGCCGAACTTGGAGGACAATTCGCATTGCGATCCGGTGTTGGCCACTCGCAATCGCAGGACAACGCCCGCGTGCGGGGCGAACTTCTTGATCTTCTTCAACTCGTCGAGATTGTCGTAGGTGACGAGCGGTTTGTATTTGTCCAGGGCCAGCAACGTTTCCTGCGGCTTCGTGGGATTGGCGTAGATGATTTTGTCCCAGATGAACGCCTGTTGTTTCTTCGCAGGAAGCTTCTTGATGTTCTCGTAAACGGTCATGAACTCCGGCAGCGACGCGACGTCGAAGCTCGCGCCCGCCTTGTAGAGTGTGCGGACGATTTCCGGCGCGGGATTGGCCTTCACGGCGTAGTAGCATTGCACCTTGGGCAGATGCCGGCGGAATGCGGCGTAATTCTTCCGGATGATGTCGTGGTCAATGATGACCAGCGGCGTGCCGTGTTTGCGGGCGAGCGATTGGATTTCGGTTTTGGTCATGTCGGTTAAAAATGCTGCTGGCGTTTAGGCGGTTTGTGGCACGCGTTCAAGCTAAAACTCGTCGCGGGGACAAACAAGGTTGCAGTTTCCTGTCACGAACCAGAACTCCTCCTCTCCCCGCCCCTCTCCTCCATTCCGAATGGAGGAGAGGGTGGCCGCAGGCCGGGAGAGGAGGTGCTTCATGATTCAGGTGTCCCAAGCGCGAATTCAATTTGTGCCTTGCCTCGAACTGGAGCGCGGCTGTGTCGCAGACCAGCCGCAGCCTATCGTCACTTCCTGCGGCTGGCTTTCAGCACAGCCGCGCTCCGAAAGCGCCCCAAATCGTGATCTCCGTTCTGGTCGTGTGCTGCGGACGGGGACCGTCCGCGCTTTAGATGTGTTCAAACAACCTTCATCAGCACGTCGGACAGGTTGCGCGACGCGAGGCTGCAATTCTTTTGCAGCCGCAGCAGCGCGGGGATTTTACCCGGACGTTTCAAGAGCGTCACAGCGAGTTTGCCGAAATCCAGGTTCTTGTCCGGTTTGGAGAGTTGATTGAAATCCAGCGGCAGGTCCTCGTTGGCGGTATCGGAAATGACGCGCACTGTGGCGCACGGAATCCCGCGCTCGCGGCACAACGACTGGATTGCGCCGGACTCCATCTCCACGGCGTCTGCGCCCGTTTGTTCGCGCAGTGCGTGCTTTTCAGCGACGGTGACCGCAACCCTCTCCGCGCAAAAGACGTGGGCCTGTGTCGCTCCCGCTGAAGTCAGTCTCGTCGCAATTGTTCCGCCTTCCGTGGAAAAGACGACGTCGCCTGTCGTGAGTTGCGGGTTCAATCCGCCGGCGAATCCGCAGGTGAACACGAGCGCGGGGGATTGTTTTGAAAGAAAGTTCGCGACAGCCCGCGACGCGTTTGCTTGTCCGATACCTGTGAGCAGAATGGAAACGCCGTCGCGGCCTGCGCAAGCGCGCCGGAATGGACCGGCCTCTTCCTTCAGGGCAAAACAGACGAGCGTGATCTGGGAGTCTTTCATCAACATCCGGCATCATCCGGGTGTCAAAGCATGGACAAAATCACAACCGTTTCAACGGTTTTGATGCTGGCAGGAAATCTTGAGATTATCTGAACGGTTCACCGCCAGCGCTCCGTGATAGCCCGAAATTGTCGCGCTGAAGCGTTCGCTCCCCTCGCGCAGTATGTGTCCAGTGGAAGCGCGAATCAGAAGCCAACGCGGACACAACACGCCCCATCCGGCCGCACGAGGCCGGTTCCCGGTTTTTCACGTGTCAGACCACCTGCGCTGAAATTTTGACCGCCTCCAGTTCCTCCCAGCGGGCGAAGAGTTGATTCAATTGTCCCTTCGCAGCCGCAAGGTCGGCCATGAGTTGATTGGTTTGCATGGCGTGCGTGCGATGGAAATCCGGCGACGCGAACAGTCCCTCAATGCGGGCAATCTCCGCCTCCGCTTCCTGGATGCGCGCTTCCATGCCCTCCAGTTCGCGCTGCTCCTTGAACGAAAGTTTGCGTGGCTTTGGGGATTTTGTGGCTGCATCTCGTGAGAGTGCGGCTGATTTGTTCGTCGCAAGAATGGCCGCGCTCTCCCGAGACGCAGCCACGGCGGCGCGCTGTTTCTTCTCCAGATAATAATCGTAGTCGCCGACGCTGTGATGGATTGTGCCGTCGCCCTCGAACGCAAGGATGTCCGTGCAGACGCGATTCAGAAAATAACGGTCGTGACTGACCACGCACACAACACCGGGAAACGCGATCAAAGCCTCCTCCAACACGCGCAAGGTGGGCAGGTCGAGATCATTCGTTGGCTCGTCGAGAATCAGAAAATTGCCGCCGTCTTTGAGAATCTTTGCCAGCAACAACCGGCTGCGTTCCCCGCCGGACAGTTTTTTTACCTGCGTCGTGATGCGGTCGTCGGCGAACAAATACCGTTTGAGATAGGAGCGGACGGAAATTTTTGATTCGCCCCAGATGACGAACTCCGTTCCATCCGAGGCTTCGTCCAGCACGGTGCGGTCGTCATTGAGTTGCAGCCGCGCTTGGTCCACGTAGTTGAACTTCGTGAGCTGGCCGGTCTTCACCGTGCCTTCGGTCGGCGCCAACTGGCCGATGATGATCTTGAGCAGCGTGGTTTTGCCAAGCCCGTTGCGACCGCATACGCCGATGCGCTGGCCGTTCTCAAACTTGAAACTGAATCCGGAGAACAACGTCCGCCCGCCCAGCTCCACGCCGAGATTGTTCAATTCCACCGTGCGATTGCCCAGTTGCGGCGGAGGGGGAATGACCAGTTCCATGTCTTCCTCGACGGCCGGCCCGTCCTTCGCAGCCTCGTCGTAGTAACGCTCGAAACGGTTCTTCTGCTTGCTGCGTTGCGCGCGCGGGCCGGTGCGCACCCACTCCAGTTCCTTCTTCAGGAACATCTGGCGTTTGTGTTCGACCACCGCGTCAGCAGCCTGACGCTCCGCCTTGTCGAGCAAGTAATCGGTGTAGTTGCCGTCGTGCGACCAGAACTTGCCGTCGCACAACTCCACGATGCGGTTCACTACGCGATCCAGAAAGTAACGGTCGTGCGTCACGACGAGAAATGTGCCGCCGAACTTCTCCAGAAATTCCGCCAGCCACTCGATGGATTCCGGGTCGAGATGATTCGTCGGCTCGTCGAGGATGAGAAAATCCGGGCGCGAAACGATGGCCCGCGCCAGCGCCACGCGACGTTTCTCGCCACCGGAGAGCGTGGCAATGTCGCGCTCGCCCGGCGGGCAGTTCAAATGCGACATCGCCGTTTCAATGCGCTGATCCAGCGTCCAGCCGTCGAGCGACTGGATGCGATGCTCCAGTTCCTCGTGGCGCGCGGAATCGGCCGGCAGCGATTCAAACTCCGCGATGAGGTCGAGCGTTTGTTGCGCACCGGCGCGGACATTGCCGCGCACGTCCAGCGCCGGGTCGAGCGTGAAATCCTGCGAGAGATAACTGATGACCAGATCGCGCCGCCGCGTGACCGAGCCGCTGTCCAGCGACTGCCATCCCGCCAGCAGCCGCAGGAACGTCGTCTTGCCGCAGCCGTTGCGGCCCACAAGTCCGATGCGCTGGCCCTCGTCAATGGCCAGCGTGGCGGCGTCGAGAATCGCCCGCTCGCCGTAGCGCACGGTGACTTCGGTGGCGTTGAGGAGGGTGGACATTACTTTTCAACCACAGATGGACACGGATAAACACCGATGAAGGATTTCAGTGGAGCGCGGCTGTGGTCGAAGACCCAGCCGCAGCAGGTTCGAAATCGCTGCGGCTGGTGCTACGCACACAGCCGCGCTCCGTGATCCGCGTGCCTCGGTGTTCATCTGTGGTTACTCCCTCGCCGTCTGCACGGGCAGTGCGGACAGCGTTACGCCTTTGTTCGTCTCGGCGAAATAATTCGCGGACCACTCGTTTTGGAACAGCACCACGGGATTCTTGCCGATGTCGTAGGCGATCTTGGCGCCCGTGGGCAATGACAAAGCGTCGAGGGCGTCTTCCGTGAGGTCAGCGGGCAGCCAGCGGACGACCGTCCACGGCGCGGATTCAAGCCGCGATTCCGCGCCGTATTCGCTTTCGAGGCGATATTGCACGACTTCAAACTGCAGCGGGCCGACGGCGGCGAGCAGCGGCGTTTTCACCGAAGAGTTGCGCAGGTAAAGCGCCTGGATGACGCCCTCCTGCAAAAGCTGATCCAAGCCCTGACGGAATTGTTTGAACTTGGCTGTGTTCGGATTGTGCAGGTAACTGAAAGCCTCGGGCGTGAAGCGCGGGATTTCCTTGTAAACAATCTTGGGATCGGTGGTGAGCGTGTCGCCGATGCCGAACGCGTCGTGGCCGACAAGGCCGATGACGTCGCCGGGGAACGCCTCGTCCACCGTTTCGCGGTCGTTGCCGAATATCTTGTGCGAGCTGGACAGGCGCACCTTCTTCTCGCTGCGCGAGTGGTGCACGGTCATGTCGCGCTCGAATTTGCCGGAACACACGCGGATGAACGCGATGCGGTCGCGGTGTTTCGGGTCCATGTTCGCCTGAATCTTGAAGATGAAGCCGGAGAACGCCGGGTGTTCGGGCGTGATGAAAGTAGGACAGGCGTC